>JABURN010000011.1 GCA_014762585.1 Methylophaga sp. | reverse complement strand
CCCGGGTATGAATCTGTAATTTGTCGAAGCTATTATGAATATGCTCTTTGACGGTATATAAACTGAGATCCAGCGTATTGGCGAGCATTTTTGTGGGCTGTCCGATCGCATAGAGCAGGGCAATAATTTCCTGGCGTGGCGTCAGAGCCATGAAACGAATATTGTGGAAGACTCTCAATGAAAAGGGTATCTGCCAATTGATATTCAAATAGATTTGAGGTGCCCGATGACCAATTTCATCGGTCACAGGATAGGCAGATATCTGAAATTCTCCCCACACGCTCTGCGTTGTGATGCTGTTGCTGACGCCAGTTTCATCGTTGAGCACAGCCTGAATAAGTTCATGAATCCCCGCTAAGGCTCTGACATCCATGAGCCTGTTGTGACCGAATTGACCGGTAGAGCATTGTGTCGCCAGCGCGAGAAGATTGATTCCGACGGGGCAGCATTGTACGACCTGCGCTGTGGGATCAACAATGACCAGGCCTGATTGCCAGCCACTTGTCGTAGCCTGGTATTCAAAATCCTGATTTCTGGCTAAACCATTTTCCAGTAGTTTTTTGCAATCACTGAGGCGTTGTACTTCTTCATCACTGAATTTGAGCTGCTGACGGGAACGATGAACAAGCAAGATGCCTTTGTTCCTATCACGATGCTGGCCGACGCAGAGAATCAGTGAATGATGATAACCACAGGGGAAAAATACCTGCCTGTATAGGTGTCGCAAACTATCATTTGTGTCAGTCACATCAGAGGTATTGAGCAGGCCACGACGCTCCAGCCATAAACTCACCTTACTGGCCTGAGTGTCATCCTTATCACTGAAAGCATCGCTAAGATTTTTGCTCAGCGAGTAGGTGCTCAGCTCATCATAAAAATCCAGAGGAGCGTTCTGCCGGTTCAGCCAGCAGAAGCTGTTTGAAGTGCTGGGTAAGAGGTGATGAAGCTCGGCGAGAAATGCAGCCACAAAAACAGGCTCCGGGAGCTTGAGATGCTCCAGCGCCTGAAGACGGCAGTAGGCTCCAGTTCCCTCCGGCATCTAAGACCTCCGAATGCAGGTGACTGAATATGAAGTTTTTTTCATATTCAGATTAGAACAGAAAATCTGAATGGTCAATTTTTAACCACTCTCAAGAGGGGGTAGCATGCCCCCATTCGGTAGGGTTAATAAATCAAATTTCGGGGCATAGCATGAGTCTTGTGTTTACAGACACATTCATTAATGGAGGGGAGGATGAAAAATGAACGTGGCAACACAAGTTAAATATGCAACAACGATAGGTTTGATGCTTTTTGTCTCAGCGACCAACGCAGCCAAACCGGAACCGGAATCTTATTCGGGGATCTGTGATGAAATTGACTACAGCACCTTCACCGCCGCTGTGCAAACAGCTTATAGCGACACTGTAATCTTTGGTTTTGGCTTGCCGATGTGGGCAACTCTAATGGACCACACCGGCAAAGTCTGTGCTGTTTATTCGGTCGGCCCCGGTGGCGACAACGGCGGTGATCAAGCAGGCAACTCCGCCTGGCTAGGCAGTCGCGTTATTTCTGCGCAGAAAGCCAATACGGCAAATGCCTTCAGTCTTGATGTCCTGTCTATACCGACCGGTGCCATTTCAGCCACCGTCTATCCGGGCGGTAGCTTGTATGGACTTCAACATAGCAACCCGGTGGACACAGAAGTGGCCTATGAAGGATCCGCAGAGCGCTATGGCACTGAGAATGATCCTATGGAAGGAGAAAGAGTCGGCGGTGTGAATGTCTTCGGCGGCGGTATTGCGCTTTATGATGGTGATGGCAAGGTTGGGTCGGTCGGCGTATCCGGTGATACTTCCTGTCGGGATGCCGCCATGGCTTATATGCTTCGGCAAGCCTTGTTTCTCGACAATACGCCCAATGACGACACCTTGTATTTATCTGTCGATGCGCCCTCAGCACTTTTTGAGCAACCCGCCTGCGGCGTCAACGACCCGATGGCTGCAGATAATGTCGGTGTAGAAATCGGCTCCGCTGATTAAAACCACAATAATCCGCTTTTGTAGCTGTCCAGCCCCCCTCTAAAGGGGGGCTTTTTTTATGTCTTTAACGGGGCTCAAGATAGAAATACACACATAGTCATGCTGTATTGACTCTTCATATAAAAAAAACAGTTCAAGGAGTGAGCATGCAGCAACAGAAAGGTTTTACATTACTGGAACTGCTGGTAGTCATGGTGATTATCGGGCTGCTGGTGGGCTATGTTGCACCTCGCTATTTTGCTCAACTGGGAAAATCCGAAATCAACGCGGCTGAGGCACAGATTGATGCCCTTGAAACCGCGCTCGATATCTATCGTCTCGACATGGGCTACTACCCGAGTCAGGAGCTTGGTCTACAGGCTCTCGTTGTGGCGCCTGAAAACAATTCCAGATGGCATGGCCCTTATCTGGAAAAATCCATTCCCTTGGACCCATGGGGTGAACCCTATCATTATCGGATCCCAGGGGAGAGGGGGGAATATGACTTAATTTCCTATGGCAAAGACCGCCAGCCCGGGGGGGCAGGGGAAAATGCCGACATATTCAGCCGTT
>JABURN010000012.1 GCA_014762585.1 Methylophaga sp. | reverse complement strand
AAAACCGAGCACAACTGAGCAGTCAAGCTGCGATTCAGGCTAGTATAGTCTGTAGGCTTACAGCCGGATAATTGAACAGAGGAGGGAGTCATGGCGATAAACCGACGGAGACTGATACAGACGGCCGCCACAGCCAGTTCACTGGCGCTATTCCCTCAGCTCAAACTCGCTGCCAAAACCGACAGCAAACAACAGCGCGTTGTGGTGGTCGGTGGCGGCTTTGCCGGCGCTACAGCCGCCAAGTATGTCAAGCTGTGGTCACCCGATCTGGATGTCGTCTTAATCGAAAAAAACAGCCGTTTTGTGTCCTGCCCGCAGAGTAATATGGTGCTGAGCGGAAGCCGCAGCCTGCAGCAGTTGACGCATGATTACCAGGCCTTATCGGCAAAATACAAGATCAGAATGGTACAGGCCTCGGTCACCGCCATTGATACGCAAAAGCACCTTGTCAGGCTGGATGACGACAGCGAAATTGGCTATGACCGGCTGATTGTGGCGCCCGGTGTCGACTTTATCTATGATACTTTGCCGATGCTGACCAGGGAGGTGGTTAACAATAAAATCCCGCACGCCTGGAAAGCCGGTCCACAGACACAACTCTTGTTCAATCAGCTGAAAGCCATGCCACAGGGCGGCAAAGTCGTCATGACGGTGCCGGCAGCGCCGTTTCGCTGCCCGCCCGGGCCTTACGAACGCGCCTGCCAGATTGCTTTATTTCTGAAAAATTATAATCCCAGAGGGAAGCTGATTATTCTGGATGCCAATGGCGGTATCGTCTCCAAAAAGGCCCTGTTTGAAAATGCCTGGGAGAGTCATTATCCGGGCCTGATTGATTATTATCCGAGCAATGCGATTGAATCGGTCGATGTCGAGAACCTGACGGTTGAGAGCCTGTTTGATAGCTTCCAGGCGGATGTGCTCAATGTGATTCCACCCCAGAAAGCCGGTCAGGTCGCCGCGCTGGCCGGAGTTATCAATGTCGACCGGCGCTGGTGTGAAGTGGACTTCAGAAGCTATGAATCGACCGCTGTTGCCGGTGTTCATGTGATTGGTGATGCGGTGGCTTCGAATATGCCTAAATCAGGTCATATTGCCAACTCCCAGGCCAAGGTCTGTGCCGCCGCCGTGATTGCCCTGCTCAAACAACAGCCGGTGGAAACCAGTCCCAAATTCGGCAATACCTGCTACAGCTTTGTCGATGACGAGCGGGCAGGGTACGTGGCGGCGGTGTTTGGCTATGATGAAGCGGATGGCCAGATGAATGCCATGCCAGGCGGTGGTGCGACCGCGATTGCGACTGAAATGGATGGACGATTTGCCAATGCCTGGGCACAGAATATCTGGTCCGATATTCTGCGATAAAAGCTGAGGAATCAATCGCTAACCATATCCGGGGTGTGACGGCAGGATCAATGCAGTATAATGCCTGCTTTTCTGGTGCGCTTTTCAATGTGATATCGAAGCGCGGCGCGGCTCTGGCAAACCATGAAATGTAGATAAACTCATCTCAGTCCGGATCTCGCCCTGTTGAGGGATACCCCGATATCACATGCCTGTTTCAAATAAGCGTTCCAAATCTCCGCCATCAAGTTATTTTATGAGGTTGTAGATGAGTGATTTTTTACCCGGCCTGGAAGGTGTCCCCGCAACAAAGTCCGCCATTTCTTACATCGATGGTGAGAAGGGCATACTGAGTTATCGCGGCTATCCGCTGGAAACCCTGGCAGAAAACAGCAGCTTTGAAGAATCTACTTTGTTGCTGCTCAATGGCGAACTGCCGACACAGAAAGCACTCGACGACTTCAAACAGGAACTGCGTCAGAACTACCGCATCAAGTATCACATCCGTGAAATGATGCGTCACTTTCCCCATGACGGCCATCCGATGGATATGCTGCAGACCGCGGTATCCAGCCTGGGCATGTTCTATCCTGGTACAGAATGCCTGACCGGCGCTGATACCTGCGAAGACCTCGATTATGTGCGTAACATGACCGTCAACATTATTGCGCAGATGTCGCCGCTGGTGGCGATGTGGCAACACATCCGCTACGGCTGGGATCCCATTCAACCTCGCTCGGATCTGTCGGTTGCTGAAAACCTGCTCTACATGTTCACCGGTGAAGAACCGGATCCGCTGCTGGCCAAAATCATGGACGTCTGCCTGATCCTGCACGCGGAACACACACTCAATGCTTCCACATTCGCCGCACTGGTTGCCGGTTCCACTCTGGCATCACCTTACAGCGTGATTTCTGCGGCGATTGGCACCTTGTCCGGCCCATTGCATGGCGGTGCCAATCAGCGCGTTGTCGGCATGCTGCAGGAAATCGGTTCACCGGATAATGTTGAAGCCTGGGTTGATAGCAAGTTGAAAAACAAAGAAGTTATCTGGGGTATGGGCCACCGCGAATACAAGGTCAAAGACCCGCGCGCAACCATCCTGCACAAACTGGTGGAAAAACTGGTCGAAGAACGTGGCGGTGCTTTGGACGATATGTTCGACACCGCATTGAAGCTGGAAGAAGTCTGCGCCGATCGTCTGGGCCATAAAGGCGTGTACCCGAATGTCGATTTCTATTCCGGCA
>JABURN010000013.1 GCA_014762585.1 Methylophaga sp. | reverse complement strand
GGTCTGCCTGCATGCGCCTAGTTTCGGCACGGTAGTCGCGATTGATGAACAGCCGATCCCGCATCCATCCGGCCTCAGTGCCCCCTGCGTCACGATTGAGACCGATGGTGAGGATCGGTGGGTTGAGCGCCATCCGGTTGAAAACTACCGTGATATTTCGCCACACGAAATCCGTCAGATTATCCGTGATGCCGGTATTGTTGGCCTCGGCGGCGCCGGTTTCCCGAGCTTCATCAAGCTCAATCCCGGCGTGCATCACACCGTTGATACCCTGCTGTTGAACGGCGCGGAATGTGAGCCCTATATTTCCTGCGACGATATGCTGATGCGCGAGCGCGCTGACGGCATTCTCGACGGTGTTGAGATCATGCAGCATGCCCTGCGGGCCCGCGAAGTCATCCTTGCCATTGAGGATAACAAGCCTGAGTCCATCTCTGCGATGAAGCTGGCGCTGGCCGCAAGGCCACATCTGACCGAGACCCGTATCGTGGTGATTCCAACCCGCTATCCCACCGGCGGTGAAAAACAGATCATCCAGGTGGTGACCGGCCAGGAAGTGCCTACAAACGGCCTGCCGATTGATATCGGTATCGTCTCGCACAATATGGGCACAGCCTATGCCGTGGGGCGCGCTATTAATCATGGCGAGCCGCTGATTTCCCGTATCGTCACTGTAACCGGTACCGATGTGACCCATGCCGGTAACTTTGAGACCCTGTTCGGCACCCCGATTTCGGAGCTGCTGGCTTTCGCTGAAACCCAGCGGGAACCGGATGAGCCGTTTATCCTCGGCGGCCCCATGATGGGCTTCAACCTGTCCGGTGATAATCTGCCGGTGACCAAAACTGCCAACTGTATTCTGGTTGGTGTTGAGGATGCCGCGCCCAAAACCGAGCCTTTGCCCTGCATCCGCTGCGGCGACTGCGCATCAGTCTGTCCGGCCAGCTTGCTGCCACAACAGCTTTACTGGCATTCGCGTGCCAAGGATTTTGAACAGACCCGTGATTACAATCTGTTTGATTGTATCGAGTGCGGCTGCTGCGATTATGTCTGCCCCAGCAAAATTCCTCTGGTGTCCTATTTCCGTTTTGCCAAAACGGAAATCATGAACCAGGAACGTGAACGCAAGAAATCGGACCTGGCCCGCGAACGATTTGAAACACGTCAGGCGCGAATGGAACGCGAACAGCGCGAAAAAGAAGAGCGTCAGCGTCAGCGTAAAGCCGCGTTGGCTGCATCCAAAGCAAAAAAAGAAAAAGAGGCTGCAGCCGAGACCACGGCAGCAGACGACAAGGAGAACTGAGACCATGGCGCTATTCCGGATAAGTCCGCCGTTTCTGGCGGGGACTAACCGTGTCACGCTGCAAATGCTGCAGGTGCTGCTGGCTATGGTGCCGGCCGTCATTGCCATGGTCTATTTCTTCGGCCCGGCTGTCATTATCAACATTGTGCTGGCTCTGGTGGTAGCACTTGGCGCTGAAGCACTGCTACTCAAAATTCGTCACCGCCCCATCAAACCCTTTATCAGTGATGGCAGTGCGGCGGTGACCGCCGTTTTGCTGGCTGTGGCGATTCCGCCTTTGTCACCCTGGTGGCTGACCGTCACCGGCGTTCTGTTCTCGATCGTGTTTGCCAAACACCTCTATGGCGGGCTCGGTTACAACCCGTTTAACCCGGCCATGGTCGGTTATGTCCTTCTGCTTTTGTCTTTCCCGCTGGAAATGACAACCTGGCTGCCGGTACTCTCGCTTACCGACAATCCGTTGGGTTTTGCTGATGCCTTTCATCTGATTTTCTATGGTGAAACCGCAGCCGGTCTGACCCCAGATGCGGTTTCCGGCGCGACCCCGCTAGATGCAATGAAAACCCAGATAGGACAGCAGATACAGCCTGAACTGATTGTTAATCAGAACCTGTTCGGTTTTGTCGGCGGCCTGGGCTGGGAGTGGATCAACATCTGGTTTCTGCTTGGAGGTCTCTACCTTCTCTATAAGAAGGTCATCAGCTGGCAGGTGCCGGTCGCGATGCTGGGCACCCTGTTTGTGCTGAGCCTGGTGACGCAATGGTTTGCACCGGATGTTACCGGTTCGCCGTTGTTCCATCTGTTCAGTGGCGGCACCATGATTGGCGCCTTCTTTATCGCGACGGATCCGGTATCCGGTTCCACCACCCCCAATGGCCGCCTGGTTTTTGGTGCTGGTGTAGGTGCCCTGACCTTTATCATCCGCGTCTGGGGCGGTTATCCTGACGGTGTGGCGTTTGGTGTGCTGCTGATGAATATGCTGGTGCCGCTGATTGATTACTATACCCAGCCCAAAGTCTACGGGGCCGGCAAGTCATGAAGGATCTGCAGAAACATATCATCCGGGTGGGTCTGTTACTGGGCCTGTTTGCCATTGTCGCGACCACGCTGGTTGCGCTCACCGAAGAAAACACGCGCGAACAGATCAAAGAAAATCAACGCCAGGCCCTTCTGGACGGCATTAATGCGCTGATCCCGCATGATGAGTACGATAACGCCATTCTGCAGGACACGCTGACACTGCCGGCCACTGAAGCACTGGGCACTGAAGAGCCGACTTCCGTTTATCGGGCGC
>JABURN010000219.1 GCA_014762585.1 Methylophaga sp. | reverse complement strand
AAACCTTTGATCCGTTCGCAGCACCCATCCAACCGCCCGGGGCCTCAGTACCTGTTATCAGGCAGCCGGTGATATCACCGCCCCAGCCAAGCGTCACGCTGCCTTTTCGTTACGTCGGCATGTTGCAGTCGGGTCGGGAAACCAGCCTGTTCGTGATGGCCGGCCCCAGTCTGTATCTGGTTCAGGAGGGCGACACAGTTAACCAGGATTTCCGTTTGCAACAAATCGACAGAGCAAAGCAGGAGTTGGTCTGGCTGTATCTGCCATTAAATGAAACACGCAAGATGAGTATGGAACAATGAAAACAATAATTCACTCAAGTTTTCAGTCCCTGCCCGGATCGCTTTTGGCAGGCCTGCTTTTGCTGTCGGTTTCAGCCTGTGGCGAGCTTAATGTCAGGGATAACCTTATCGAATATGGCCCTGACGAGCGCAACCCGCCACAGGAAATGGCCGAAATCAATGAGGCAGAGCAACAACTCAAGCAGCAGCTTGATAGCGCCGATGCGTTGCTCGATGCCGGAGAGTATGCACAAGCCGAGCTGGCTTACAGAGATGTTCTCAAGACATTCGAACACAATTTGCGTGCGCAGGAGGGAGTACGCCGGGTTAAGAGCTATCGTCAACATCAGGTCTGGCTGGATGAAGCCAGGCGCTTGATCACACAGTCACCGGAGAACCATGACAGTGCTCGTGATTTGCTGACCCGGATTCTGTCGGAAAACCCGTACAACATGGAGGCCAGCCAACTCTATCAGCAGATTATGTTGGCTGAAGAGCAGCGACGATTGGAATCGCTCAGGATCAAGCTTGATTATGACGCGCCCGTCACACTGGAGTTCAGGGAAACAGAATTCAAGATCATTATCGAGGCATTGGCCAAGGGGACCGGTATCAACTTCACCCTGGATAACGAAGTACCCAGCACTTTGCGGGCCTCCATTTTCATCAAAAATATGCCGATTGAAGATGCGCTGGACATGCTGGTGCAGTCGAATAACCTCAGAATGAAAGTTTTAAGTGTCGATTCGGTGGTGATCTATCCCGACAAGGCGGCCAAGATCCGCCAGTATCAGGACCTGATTATTCGCAGCTTCTATCTTGAATATGCCGATCCTCCCGCGATAGCCGGTTTATTGCGCTCCATGCTGGGTATTAAGCAGATCGAAACTGACGAACGTTTGCCGATGATCATGATCAAAGACGTACCAGAAGTTATGCCGCTTGCCGAGAAACTGATTGCAGCTTATGACTTGCCGGAACCCGAGGTCATGCTGGAAATGGAAATTATCGAAGTCAGTCGCAGCTTCGGTCAGGATACCGGTGTCCGCTGGCCAACCCAGTTATCAGTCCTGAGCGGTCAGGGTGCATTGACGCTTGAACAGTTGAGAAATACCGACAGTTCAACTATTGGTGTCAGCCCCAACCCAGCCCTGTTGTTTGACGGGCAGGATTCGCAAATCAGTCTGCTGGCCAACCCGCGGGTCAGGGTCAAAAACGGTGAAAGTGCGAGGATTCACATAGGTGATCGCTTGCCCATTATCACCTCGAATGTCGCCTCAACCGGCGTCATCTCAGAGAACGTGCAATATATCGATGTCGGTCTGAAGCTCGATGCCGAGCCGATTATCAACCTGGGCGGTGATGTCGATATTAAGTTGAATCTCGATGTCAGCTCTATCGGTAATTCCCGTACCACCAACTCAGGATCACTGGTGTATGAAATCGGTACCCGCAGCACCTCAACGCATTTACGGCTCCGGGACGGTGAAACCCAAGTACTGGCAGGTCTGATTAACGATTCGGATAGGAAAAATATCAGCAAGATTCCCGGTATCGGTGACTTACCGGGCCTCGGTAGACTGTTCTCTACACACAGTGATACGAAAGTCAAAACCGAATTGGTACTGATGATCACACCCCGTATCGTGCGCCAGAGCCGGGCTCCTCAGGCTCACCTAAGCCGCTACTGGGTTGGCAGTGAATTACAGGCTGGCCGCAGCTTTACCCAGCCGATAAGCAGGGAGGATGCGAGTAGATTATTCCGGCCTGGACAGGCGCCGGTGGCACCACGGAGTCAACCAGAGGCTGAATCCGAGTATCAAGATCAGACTCCGGAGGGGCTCAACATCCAGTTGCCGCCAGGTATGACGTCCGATTTTTGAGGTTGAGATGAAGTCACGCGGTTTTTCTTATGTCGAGGTCATTTTCACCGTGGCAATAGTCGCCCTGATGGCCACTGCTGTGGTGCCTTATGTTGAATTATCAGTCACCCGAAAAAAAGAAACCGAACTGCAGCGTAATTTACGGGAAATCCGGACCGCACTCGATGCCTACAAACAGGCGGTGGATGAGGGCGTTGTCGCTATGCCGACTGATGCTTCCGGCTATCCGCCATCGCTGGAGATTCTGGTCGACGGGGCGCCTAACGCCCAGGACCCACAGAAAAGACCGATTTATTTCCTGCGCCGGCTCCCGCGCGACCCGATGTATGAGGGAAATAACCTGTCCGCTGCAGACACCTGGGGTAAGCGCAGTTATGACAGCCCGCCGGATTCTCCCAAAGAAGGTAAGGATGTGTTTGATGTTTTTTCAATGAGCCGGGAAAAAGGCCTGAACGGGGTGCCCTACAATGAGTGGTAGACAAAGCGCTTTCACCTTTGTCGAACTTATGGTGGTGCTCGCCATCATTGCCGTGCTGCTGACGATTGCATTGCCACGTTATTTCTCGGGGCTGGAGCGGGCACAGGAAGCGGTGCTGAAAGAAGATTTGTTTGTGATGCGTGAGGCGATTGATGATTATTATCTCGATAAGGGGCAGTATCCATCCTCGCTTGATCGGCTGGTGCAAGATCGCTACTTGCGCGAAATTCCTGTAGATCCAGTGACAGACAGTCGTGAAACCTGGATAGTGCTCGGCCTGCCACTTAATCCCAGTGTGGTTTATGACGTACGCAGCGGTGCCCGCGGCGAGGCCAGTGATGGCACTTTGTATTATGAATGGTGAAGTCAGACAGCATGGTTTTGCCTATATGGCATTGCTGGTGGCCATTGCCGGATCTTTGTTGTTACTGTCGGTGGCGATGCCGGATAAATACCATCAGGGCAAACGGGAAAGGGAGGCGCAGTTACTGTTTGCCGGGCAACAATATCAAATGGCCATTGAGCGCTTTTATCAGAACCGATTTGTCACGATAAAACGCTATCCCAACAATTTGCAGGAATTGATGATGGACAACCGCAATGTCAGGCCGCAGTATCATCTGCGGCGTCTCTACCCTGATCCGATGACAGTGGAGGGCGACTGGGGGCTGGTGCTCAATGAACAGGACCAGATCATGGGCGTCTATAGTCTGTCAGATCAGACATTGATCAGAACACGCTTCCATTCTGAACGCATACGGGTTTCCAACCCGGCTGGGGCGAGATATTACTCTGATTTGAAATTCGTTTACCTGCCGACGGTGAACTTGCGCTGATGCAATGTCGTTATCGCTATCAATTAGAGAAAGCCGTGGTATTATTCACGGCTTATGCTGTCTCTGAACAAATTCATCAACAAACTGGTCAAGGGCAAAAACGGCGATAGCCGCCGTGGCCCTCGTGAACCCGTCATCATACCGCGCAACGAGCACACCATCTCGCGTAAACAAATCAGTCAGAATGCGCTGAATGTGTTGTATACGCTGAAGGATGCCGGTTTCGAGGCTTATCTGGTCGGCGGCTGTGTGCGCGACTTGCTGCTCGGGCATGAACCCAAAGACTTTGATGTTGCCACCAATGCGCTGCCGGAGCAGGTTCATAGCCTGTTTCGCCGCAGTCGGCTGATAGGTCGCCGTTTCAAGCTGGTGCATGTGCGTTTCGGCCGTGATGTGATTGAGGTAGCGACATTCCGTGCACCGCCCGAGGCCAGCAGCCATGTTGATGAGCAGGGCCGTATCATGCAGGACAATGTCTACGGCACGCTGGAACAGGATGCATGGCGTCGTGACTTCACCATCAACGCGCTTTACTACAACATACGCGACTTTTCGATTGTCGATTACACCGGCGGTATCGATGATCTGAATGCCGGCCTTATCCGCCTTATCGGCGATGTCGAAACCCGTTACCGTGAAGATCCGGTCAGAATGCTGCGTGCCCTCCGCTTTGTCGGCAAACTGGGGCTGAAGCTGGATAAAGAAACTGAAGACGGTATCTTCAAATGGGCCAGCCTGCTGTCAGATATCCCGCCGGCACGACTGTTCGATGAGACATTGAAACTGTATCTGACCGGTAATGCCGCTGTTACCCATGAGCTGTTATGCCACTACGGTCTGTTTGATGAAATGTATCCGCAAACAGCCGCCTTGCTGCATGAAGAAAAAGACGGTTATCCGCGTACCTTGCTGATGAAGGCGCTGGAAAATACCGACCGCCGTATTGATGATGACAGACCAGTTACACCAGCGTTTTTGTTTGCCGCCCTGTTATGGGAACCGGTCAGACAGCGGGCCCAGCTCTTGATGGAAAACGGCATGCCGGAGATTCCGGCGATGCAGCGTGCCTCGTCGGAAGTGATTACCGATCAGGTTCAGCGAGTTGCGGTGCCAAAGCGCTTCAGCATGGTGACCCGTGATATCTGGAACCTGCAGCCCAGACTGTTGAAACGTCAGGGCAAACGCGCTTTCCGTTCTTTACTGCACCCGAAGTTCCGTGCGGGTTATGATTTCCTGGCCATACGACATGAAGCGGGTGAGCCGTTGTCAGAGATTGTCGACTGGTGGACCCGTTTTCAGGATGTCTCCGCCAATGAACAGGAAAAAATGGTGGCAGCCCTGTCCGGCAGTGGTAAAGCATCTAAGCCCCGCCGCCGTCGCCGGCGTAGAAAGCCTGCCGCCAACAAAGCACCAAAGGATGAGTGATGCTGGCTTATATCGGGCTCGGAAGTAACCTAGCAGATCCGCAACAGCAGGTTCGCACCGCGATTGACGATATCAGTGCCATTACAGAAACATCGCTGCTTGCACAATCTTCGCTGTATCACAGCCCGCCAATGGGGCCGCAGGACCAGCCTGATTATATCAATGCCGTGGTGGCTGTAGAGACCGCATTGTCGCCGCATGCCTTGCTGGACGCACTGCAGCAGATAGAGCAGAAACACGGCCGGATCCGCAAACGTCACTGGGGTGAGCGGACATTGGATCTCGACATCCTGCTGTATGCTGATAAAGTCATCGAAGATGAGCGTCTGACAGTACCGCATCCCGGTATTGCTGAGCGTGCCTTTGTGGTTTATCCGCTGGCAGAAATCGCGCCGGCCCTGCAGATCCCGGGACACGGCAGCCTGGCTACAATCAAGGCTAACTGCCCGCCGGAAGGAATCGAGCCGTTGGAAAACAAGCAGTCATGAATCAGTCTTTGCCCCATCACTACATTGTTGTTGAAGGCCCTATCGGTGTCGGCAAAACCCATCTGGTCAAACGTCTGGCAGAGAGTTTTGGTGGCACGACCCTGATGGAACAGCCGGAACATAATCCCTTTCTGGAAAAGTTTTACCTTTATCCCAAGCAGTCAGCATTGCCGACGCAGCTGAGCTTTCTGATGCAGCGGGTTAAGCTAAGCAAAACATTGAATCAGGACGATTTGTTCAATGACCTGCATATTGCTGACTTCATGGTGGAAAAGGACAAACTGTTCGCCCAGATCTCACTGGATGATGATGAACTGGCGCTGTATCACATGGTGTATGACAATTTGACACTGCATCATCGCACGCCGGATCTGGTTATTTACCTGCAGGCATCACTGCCGGTACTGAAATCGCGTATCGCCCAGCGCGGTATCGGTTATGAACAGCATATTGAAGAAGGCTATCTGAAACGGCTGGCAGATACTTATGCCGATTTTTTCCACTATTATGATGCGTCACCCTTGTTGATTGTTAACGCCGAGCAGATTGACCTGGTTAACAGCGAGCACGACTATCAGCAGTTGCTGGAACAAATCTGTAGCATTCAAAGCGGACGTCATTATTACAACCCGCTCCCGATTAAAGAGAAGAAATAATCATGAGTCGCTTGAGTCTGACTGCGCTGCGGAAAATGAAAGCAGCGCAGGAAAAAATTGCCGTATTGACCGCTTATGATGCCAGTTTCAGCCATGCGCTGGAGGAAGCCGGTGTTGAGGTGATTCTGGTCGGTGATTCTCTGGGCATGGTGATACAGGGCCAGGAAAGCACGCTCCCGGTCACTGTCGATGACATGGTTTATCACACGGCTAATGTGGTCCGCGGCAGCGAAAAAGCTTTTATCATCGCTGACCTGCCATTTATGAGTTATGCCAATGCCGATCAGGCGATCGCCAATGCGGCGCGGCTAATGGCTGAGGGTGGGGCACAGATGGTCAAACTGGAAGGCGGCGCGGTTATCGCAGACACCATTGCTGAGCTGACCGCCCGCGGTATTCCGGTCTGTGCTCATCTCGGACTGTTGCCTCAATCGGTGCACCAGCTGGGGGGATATATCGTTCAGGGCCGGGAACAGGAAGCAGCCGATGAACTACTGGCCGATGCCTTGAAACTGGAGCAGGCAGGCGCCGATATGCTGGTACTGGAGTGTGTACCTGCAGCGCTAGCAGCGAGAGTAACAGACGCATTAAGCATCCCGGTTATCGGCATTGGTGCCGGTAAAAACTGCGATGGTCAGGTTCTCGTGCTGTATGACATGCTGGGACTGACGCCGGGCAGACGACCCCGTTTCAGCCATGACTTTCTGGCTGATACCGGCGCGATACAGGCGGCTATCACTAAGTACGTGCAGGATGTAAAGAGCGGTGCATTCCCGACGCCGGAGCAGCAGTTCTGATGCAGGTGGTCGATAATACCGTCGCGCTTCGAACCCGAATCAAAACCTGGCGTGCCAATAATGAAGTCATTGCTTTCGTGCCTACCATGGGCAATCTGCACGAGGGCCATCTGTCACTGGTGAAAAAAGCGAGAGAACTGGCAGACCGCATCGTTGTCAGTATTTTCGTCAATCCGCTGCAGTTCAACGACCAAAGCGACTTGGCAAAGTATCCGCGCACGCTGACCGAAGACATCAATCTCCTTAGTGAACTGGACTGCGACCTGGTGTTTACGCCCGATGACAGCGTCATGTATCCGCTGGGTATGGCTGAGCAGACCAGCGTGCATGTCCCCGGAATGGATGACAAGCTCTGCGGTCTGGGGCGGCCCGGACACTTTGATGGTGTCGCCACGGTAGTCACCAAACTGTTCAACATGGTTCAGGCCGATATTGCCGTCTTCGGTGAGAAGGATTACCAGCAACTGTTGTTAATCAAAAAGCTGGTGGCCGATCTGAATATCCCGATTGATATTGTCGGCGCGCCCACTCGTCGTGAAGACAATGGTCTCGCTATGAGTTCGCGAAATAATCTGCTGACAGAAAAACAGCGCCTGCAAGCGCCATTGCTGTATCAGCAGTTGATGACGATACGTACAGCACTTGAAAATGGTGAAACCGATCTTGACGCATTGACTCAGGCTGCTCAGACTCAACTCAGAGAAGCGGGATTTGAACCGGAATATCTGGACATACGCCGTGCTGATGATCTGCAGTTGGCAGAGGCGAGTGAAAAAACATCGCTGCGTATTCTGGCCGCCGCTCGTCTCGGCTCAGTCAGGTTGATAGATAATATTCTGTGTGACCTTGCTTGAGCTTCTGTAACAAGCGATAATATTAGGCTAACTCACAAGATTTGTCCGCTATGCAACTGACACTCTTAAAAGCCAAGCTCCACCGCGCCTGCGTGACCCATTCCGAACTGGAATATGAAGGGTCCTGCGCGATAGATGGTCAATTTCTGGAAGCTGCCGGTATTCGCGAATACGAGCAAATCCAGATTTATAACGTCGCCAATGGTGAGCGGTTTACTACCTATGCTATCCGCGCTGAAGACGGCTCCAAGATCATTTCCGTTAATGGTGCGGCGGCACATAAAGCCTCGCCCGGGGATCGCATCATCATCTGCGCCTATGTCAGCATGGATGAAAAAGAAGCTGAAAATTTTAAGCCGACCCTGGTTTATCTCGACGAGAACAATGATATCATCCACATGCGTCACTCCATACCGGTGCAGGCAGCCTGATGGTGGTCAGCTGAACGTCGATTGATAAATGACTTATAAAAAGCGCTGCGCTGCAGCGCTTTTTTCGTTCTGACTGTGGCATTTCACGAGCCTGACCAGCTCTCCGGCTATGCCATATGACCATTCCTTGAGTATCAATTCCATGCCTGAACCCTGAGCTGGAAATGGCCACCCTCTCTGGCGCATAGGTTACTGTTTTAGTCTTGTATTTCTTTCTCAGGCTGAGATTGTCATCTAAGCGTCATCAAACTGCCATCAAGCGGTAACAGCAGCATCTTAAGCTTGCCAGCATAAGGCAAGCACAGAGATAAAAGATGCTCAATATCGAACAGGCAGTTCAGCAAAAATTTCCCCGGTTTCAACACACCAGTCCCTGGATAAAAAAGCCGACGCTGGGCTTTTTACGCAAAATCACCCATGAACAAGAAGTAAACCGTTTCCTGGACTTGCATCAGGACTTACGTGGATTTGATTTTATTGATCAGGTATTGGACCACTTCAATTTCAGTTACAGCGTCAGCCATCGTGACCGCATCAATATCCCTGCCACAGGCCGCGTCGTTATCGTCGCCAATCACCCATTGGGTGCGCTTGATGGTTTGTCTTTGCTCAAGCTGGTGGGCGAAATCAGGCGCGATGTCAAAATCGTTGCCAATGATATGTTGATGAATTTCGCGGCGCTGGAGTCGCTGTTTCTGCCGGTCGATAACCTGTCCAAATCGACCCGAAAAAGCAGTGTGGCGCGTATCGTCGACAGCCTCAATAATGATGAAGCCGTTATCGTGTTTCCGGCCGGTGAAGTCTCCAGAATCCGGCCCAGTGGCGTGCGTGATGGCAAATGGAATAGCGGGTTTCTGAATTTTGCCAAAAAAACCAATGCGCCGATTCTGCCGATCTTTATCGGTGCCCGTAACTCTTCATTGTTCTACAGCGCCTCCATGGTCTACAAACCCTTGTCAGGCATGATGCTGGCGCATGAGATGTTCAACAAAAATTCCAAGAACATCACTATGCGGGTAGGTGAGACGATTCCCTATCAACAAATTGAGCAGTTGCCACTGGTCAAAGCGGAAAAAGCCAAGCTGTTGCGTCGTCACCTCTACCGGATAGCAAAAGGCAAAAAGTCTTTATTCAAGACTGAGCAGACGATCGCCCACCCGATAGAAAGACGCTTTATCAAGCGTGAGCTGCAGAATGCAGAATTACTGGGTGAGACAGCCGATAACAAGAAAATCTATCTGTTCGACTACCGTCCGGACTCGGCAGTGATGCATGAAATCGGCCGCCTGCGTGAGTTGACCTTTCGTCAGGTGGGTGAGGGTACAGGTAAACGCCGGGATCTGGATCGTTATGACCGGGATTATCGCCACCTGATTTTATGGGACGAGCAGGAACTGGAAATCGCCGGTGCCTATCGACTGGGTGATGTAAAACGAATCCAGGCACAGGACAGCAGCCGCGGCATTTACAGTGAGGAGCTGTTTGCTTATGACAAAGAGAAAATGCAACCCTTCTTTGAGCAGGGCATAGAGCTTGGACGCAGTTTTGTCAGCCCTAAATACTGGGGACGGCGCAGCCTCGATTATCTCTGGTACGGCATTGGTGCCTACCTGCAGCGTTACCCTGAAGTGCGTTATCTGTTCGGGCCTGTAAGCCTCAGTAACAGCTATCCTGATTTTGCCAAAGCGCTTATTGTCAGTTATTACCAGCACTATTTTGCCGATGAAAAACAACTGGCTTGCGCCCGTGTCCCTTATGTCGTCGAAGGTGAACTCAAGCAACAGGTGTTTCAGACGTTGACCGGAGAGGATGCTGAAGAGGATTTTGCTGCCTTACGCGAGCAACTGACCCATATGAATGTGACCGTACCCACGCTGTATAAGCAATATGCTGATGTTTGTGAGAAAGGTGGTGTGCGCTTTATTGATTTCAACATCGATGCCGATTTCGGCCACTGTATAGATGGTCTGGTGATGGTTGATCTACAACAGTTAAAAGCCAGCAAACGCAAACGTTATCTGGGCAAGGCTGCCTGACCTGGCCTGTCAGCGGCCGTGGCACTGTTTGAATTTTCTGCCACTGCCACAGAAGCAGACCTCGTTACGGCCCAGTTTAATGGGCGGCAGGAACAGACCGTCATGATAGAACCAGCGGCTGGCTTCACGGGTAAAGCGTGAGCGTTCATGTAACTGGCCGATGGGGTCATCGTCGTAAAAAGCCACAAACTCCACTTCTGCGAGATTATTGGCTGCTTTGTGATCGATGATTTTCAATCCCAGCCACTGAGTCTTTGAAATGCTCTCTTTCAGGGCCTCACGCTCGCCCGGATGACGTTTGGAGGGGTGCAGCGTCTCAAGCAGGTAATCGACCAGCCCAAGATGATAGGCGCTGTAGCGTGAACGCATCAGTTTTTCGGCATTATCAGCGTCACGTTGATGGTGATGAAAAGGCGCACAGCATTCCTGATACAACTGACCGCTCAGGCATGGGCAAGGTTGAGATTGTTCGGACATAATATTCAAGACAAAGATGGCTGCTCTAAAGGCGCCATTCTACGTGAAATAGGCTTTTATTTCGAAAACATCCCACAAAGTTAATAATATGATTTTAATCACATTATTGATGGATATTCATCATGGGCATAGAATAATTATTACATCCCCTGAACCTGGATGATTTCGATTCCTGGATGCTATCCCAATCCTCCTGCTCACAGTCGATGTTGTGTGTTGAGGAGGACTTGGTATGGAGAGTCATTCACAGCGTCATGTCTTGATATTTTCTCCCTCCGGCACTGCGCAAACATTGCTGGATATGCTTAAACGCCATCATTGGTCCGTCAGTCTCGCTGATACGATACAGCAGGCCAGTGACCGTATTCGACAGGAAAAGCCCTACGTAGCCGTAGTGATTCTGGATCAGCAATACCCGGGTGACTGGCTGGATAAGCTCACCAGGCTTCTGGCTCAGGCCGCTAACATCAACTGGATACTCATTCTGCCGCAAACTGATTTAGTTCATGAAAGCCTTGACCATAAACTGGAAACGTTGATTAAGGATTACTGTTTTGATTACCAGCATGAACCGCTGCAGGAGTCGGTATTCCTGTCAGTACTGGGGCATGCGCATGGCATGGCTGAAATATACCGCCATCCCTCCCAGATAAATACGCCCGAGTATGCCCGTTACGGCATTATCGGTCACAGTCAACCGATGCAGCACCTTTTCCAGCAGATCAGCAGGGTCTGTCAACAGGATGAGCCGGTGATGATTAGCGGTGAGACCGGTACTGGCAAAGAGCTTGTCGCTAACGCCATCCATTACCATTCCAGGCGTGCGGATAAACAGTTGGTTGCGATTAACTGTGGCAGCCTCACCGACAGCCTTATTCAGGCGGAATTGTTCGGTTACGAGAAAGGCGCATTTACCGGGGCCTTTAAGCGTAAGATAGGTCGCATCGAGTCCGCCGATGGCGGTACTTTATTTCTTGATGAAATCGCTGATCTGCCGCTCAGTCAACAGGCTAATCTATTACGGTTCCTGCAGGGTAAAACCATCGTCAGGGTCGGCGGCTATGAAGAAATCCCGTTAGATACCCGGGTGATCGCCGCAACCAATGTGGATTTGAAACAAGCAGTTAGTAAAGGGGCCTTCCGTGAGGATTTATATTACCGCCTGCATGTATTACATCTGGAAGTGCCACCACTGCGAGAGCGTGCTGAAGATATCGAGCTGCTGTGCCGTTATTTTCTCAATCATGACTTGTGTGCCGCCAGCCGCAAAGCCCGGGGCCTGAGTGCTGAAGCGCTGGAGGTCATATATCAATATGACTGGAAAGGGAATGTCCGGGAACTGTCCAATACGCTGAAACATGCTCAGATTATGAGTGAACACCGCCTTATCAGGCCGGCGGATTTGAATCTGGAAAGACGGCAGCATGAAAGAGCGTCAATCACGCTTGAGCAATGTCGGGCAGATGCTGACCGCAACGCGATTCAGGACAGTCTCCGGCAATACCACAACAATGTCAGTGAAACAGCACAGGCCTTGGGTATTTCTCGGGTTACACTGCACCGCCTGATTAATAAATATCAGCTCAGGATTGAGTAGACGGGTCCTGTGTTTCATGCCTGAAACAGTCCAACAAAACGCCATCATCGTAAAATATCTATTAAAAACAAGTGGATAATTGCCTTTATACCCTCAATCTATGATGAGACGTATCAAGAGTGAAACATTCTGCACTATCAGTGGCGAACTTTCCCACCACGACAAACAATAAATCAATATGAAAAACATAGACTTGCTGAGTCTGGCGCAATGTTTGCCATTTATTTCATTGCAAGGGAGGAGCAATGCGGAAAGCTGTTGTTAGGACACAGTGACTTCGTATTGCTTTGTGATAATCAATAACACGCTAGAAGGAGACTCAGCATGGATCTAACAACCCTTAGAGAGAGGTGTTGTAGCATCCTGATGGCATTCATAGTGGTGCTATTTACGAGCGCTACAGCAGTAATAGCAGCTGATTTAGAACTGGAGGGAAATATTTTAAACGATGGTAATACGGACTGGGAGGACATCTTTGATGTTTCCGGTAATAACGTCCCGACCCAGGCCAACTCGTTACCTGCAGGCTATGTGGAATCGGTATTCGTGCGGGACTTTGTGCCGGGTGCTTCCGGCCCCGATATTTCCACCTTCACCACAGGTAGTAAGGATACTTTGAACATCACCCCGGGATGGGAGTGTACCCGCAGTAACAATGTCAACGACAAAACCGATATTGTTAACGCTTATGCCGTTGCCGCCACCAACGGCGATATTATTGTCTATTTTGCCATGGAACGGTATTCCAATGAAGGTACCGGCAACATCGGTTTCTGGTTCCTTAAAGATGGTAGTACCGGTTGCGCGGTACAGCCTAACGGACCTAAAACATTGCCCTTTACCGGTAATCATAGCGACGGCGATATTCTGATTGTGGCCGAGTTTGATAACGGTGGTGCCAATGTGACCATCCTTGCCTACCGTTGGGTTGGCGGTGCAGGTGGGTTCCTTGACCCAACCCCGGTAGCCGCCGATAGCAAATGTGTTAACGGTGGTGCTGCCCAAAACCTGTGCGGTATTGTTAACGGCAACCTGCTGGCGGGTTATGGTGCCGGTACAGACGTTCCCTGGCTGACTGAAACCAAACAGCCGGGCAACACACCTTCAAATGACCTGGATGTGTCAGAATTTTTTGAAGGTAAAATCAACCTGACAGCACTGAACCTGGTTGGCTGTTTCACCAAGTATATGGCCGTTACCCGGTCATCTACCTCATTGACAGCAACCATTTTTGACTACGCATTGGGTGATTTCTCATTGTGTAGCATTGATGTCACCAAAGCCTGTACCACTGGTATTGATAATCCGGTTATCAACAATACCGGTGATAAAGTGGTGACTACCTTTGATGTCACTGTGACCAATGATGGTGCTGGCAGTGTCAGCAATGTGACTATTGAAGAAGACATCACACTCAGTGCCGGAGAATCATGCGAACTGATCGCGATCGACGGAGATACTACCGGTTTGCCGACTGATATCAGCAATGGCCTGCCTGTAGAGATTGCAGCCAGTCTTGCTAAAGATGCCAGCGTCGTGGCTCAGGTCAGATGTACCACCAATGACAATCCATTGGATAATAAAGTCACAGCGAGGGCGAAATCTGTCGCCTCAGCCGGTTCAGCGGACCTGGTGGAAAGCTACGATATGACTGAGCAACAACTGTGTCCGTTAGCGGTCAATCCGATGATTGATGTCAATAAATCCTGTACTGATGTCAGGCTGACCACAGTCGGTGGTGTACTGACCATGGAAGTTGAGGTCGATGTGACATTGACCAACACCTCTGAAGAAAAACTCATCAATGTGTTAATTGCAAATGTGGTCGGTGATACCGCTGGTGGCACCCCAATCCCACTGCAACATGTTGATTCAGATGGTGAAACCGTACTGCCTGCATTTGACGGTGATCTCGCTCCGGGAGAAACCGTGTACTTCGAAAGTGTCTATGTACCGACTGTCGTCAAAGATGGCGGTACTGATCCTGCCACTGCCTCATTCGAAGACAGGGTTGATGCTTCCGGTGTCGGCGCAATCAGCGGTCAAACTGCGACCGATTTCAGTACTGCTGATTGTCCTCTGTGTCCACCTCATGAAGAGTAGACACAAATTCCTCGATGCTAACAGAGGAGGAGAAGGTGGCTGGTGCAATGCCAGCCACCTTCTTTTTTATTGGTCATATAAAACTAGTTGGGCTTACCGCCACCTTTGCCACCGCCGTTACCACCGCCTTTTGTCGTGTTGTCACCTTCACTGCTATCACCACTTGATTGCAGGCTCAGACTGACAGTAGCAGTATCACTGGCCTGACCATCACTGATGGTGTAGCTGAAACTGTCGCTGTCTTTAAAGCGTTTGGCTGGGGTATAGAGCAGGGTCCCATTGGCATTAACGCTGACATCGCCCTTGGCTGCACTACCGACAGCGGAAATATAAATCGGGTCATTATCGGCATCGCTGTCATTGAACAAAACGTCGATGACGATAGGCTCAACCGTTGTCATCACAGCATCATCGTTAGCTGCATCAGGGGCTGTATTAGCGCTGCCGTTACTCACCACATAGCTCACGGTCTGGCTTTGGCTGTAGTCTGCCTGATTACTATTGGTTACCGTGACAGGCAACTCATAAAAACCATCAACTGCCTCAGTGCCGGATGTCACCGACAGCACGGCCGAACCGCTTTGTCCCGGCGCCAAACTTATTTGCGGCGTATTGGCACTCCAGCCGGAGGGCAGAGCAGAAGTGATATCGAAACGGGAAGTATCACAGCTGCTGCTATCCTGATTGGTCACGTTGACGGTAAAGTCGACCTGACTGCCGGCTGCTACCCACTGGCTTTCTATCGGGCTGATACTGAGCTGCGGGTTGGAGTAACTACAGCTTGGTGAACCGCCACCGCCGCCATTGAAGCTGACATAAACCGTGGCTGACTGGCTGTCAGTGTGTTCTGTTGTGATTGAGAGGCCGGTTGCAGAGTCCGTGTAACTGTTGCCGGCAACCAGAGCAGGATCGTAGAGATCCGCGAAGTTACCTGAAAAGGTTGTGCTTTCCGGTGTCATATCCAGCAGGTAACTGCTGTTACCGTCATTATCGCTACCCAGTCTGACAATGACACCATTACTGATATTGGCATCGTTCAGATATGGGTCAGTCACAATAAACTGATCTTCACCGACAGGCTGGCGGAATTCGATGTAATACCAGCGATTGCTGCCCGTGGCCGGATCAACATCGCGGTATATCTTCAGCGCCTTGGCATTAGCGCTGGTGGATTCAAAGTGCTCGATAGCATAACTACCGGCCTGTTCCACCGTGACAATGGGCGGGGTCTGACTCTGGTTCAGCCATCCCAGGCGTTCCTTTTCAAAAGCGTTAAAGTGACCCGGCTGAGCGCCCATGGTATCAAGCTGATCGCCGTAGGTAATGGAGACACAATTGGTGTCAGTGACATCACCTTCGCAGTTCAAACCATGCGCATGTAATAGGCCGAAGTTATGACCGATTTCATGAGCCGGTACTTTGCTGTAGGGCACACCATTAACCCAGGCACGGGTCTGGGTACCGCCAACAGTGGCAAAGCCGGACCAGCTGCAGCTGTTGTTCGGGAATATATAGACATAGCGGTCATACTGGCTCAGATCGACGTTATTGGCAGTGGCAATCGCGTCGGCCGCATCGGCCATACCCCACTGGTCGCAGCTGTCGGTGCTGTTAACAGGCAGGGTATACCAGCCGAGGATATCTCCCGTCAGCCAGGTTTGCTGGTAGGAGTTCTCCAGGAAGAAATTATTGATCTGAGTAAAAAAACGCTGATTCATATCAGAAACGGACCAGGGCTTATTGCCCGGGTTGTCCTGGAAGTTAATCAGAAAAACAGCTGTGCGCTGTTCACCGGTAGTGTATTGGAGTGTGGCGGGTGCAGATGAGGTATCAGGATCACCGCTGCCGCCGGCAGCGAGCATCAGTTGCTCTTCACTGGTGGCGATAATAGCTTTTTCACCGCTATTAACCAGCACCCCCTGTACATGAACAGATTGACCGCTTGTGGCTTTGTGGTGGTGATCCCCTGCAACGGACAGTTCAAAACGCTTCTGCTCCTGCCTGAGGTAAAAGTGGAGGCGATTGTTTTTAACCTGCTCATGATCTTCAAAGAAAACCTCTAACTCACCTTGGGCATGTACCCAA
>JABURN010000062.1 GCA_014762585.1 Methylophaga sp. | reverse complement strand
GCTGACAGTGGCGGTTACTTTGGTGGCAAACGTTTTGGTAAGCATTAACTTGCAGTGGCGATCAGCTCCTATAAACACTGGGAAGGCGTCTATGGCGCTCTGTCACTGTCCTTGATTTGGGCACTGGTTTTCCATTTTATCGTCGGTAACCCGCTGCAGAATATCCTGAGCTGGATGTTGCTGACTGGCTTTATTGTGATGATTTCCATCGTCGGTGACTTGCTGGAAAGCGTTTTTAAACGCAGTTTTCAGGTCAAAGACAGCGGCCAGCTTCTACCAGGTCATGGTGGCATGCTGGACCGTATTGATAGTCTGCTTGCTGCCGTGCCAGTATTTACAGTCAGTTTGCTTATTCTCGGAGCCCGTTAGATGAAAGCGGTTACTATCCTGGGCTCTACCGGCTCTATTGGTGTCAGTACGCTGGACGTACTGGCCCGTCACCCTGATCAATTTTCTGTTTATGCCCTGACTGCCAATGGCTCGGTCGATGCAATGCTGAAGCAGTGTCTTGAGCATGAGCCACAATTGGCGGTGATGCTGGATCTGGATGCGGCTGAAATACTCAGTCAGCGTCTTCAGCAAAGCGGCTCGGCGACGCAGGTGCTGGCCGGCGAAGGCGCTTTACAGGAAGTGGCTGCCAGTGACGATACCGATTACGTTGTGGCTGCCATTGTCGGCGCAGCTGGCCTGATGCCGACACTGGCCGCGGCGCGGGCAGGCAAACGTATCCTGCTGGCAAACAAGGAAGCGCTGGTCATGAGTGGTGCTTTGTTCATGCATGAGGTTCAGCAGAATAATGCCACTTTGCTGCCGGTCGACAGCGAACATAATGCGATCTGGCAATGCATGCCGCTGGCAGGGGAGCAACAATACGATTTCCGCGACAAGGGCGTTCGTCGCATTATTCTGACCGCTTCCGGTGGTCCTTTCCGTGATGCGGAGCTGAGCACACTGGATGATGTGACGCCAGAGCAAGCTGTAGCTCACCCCAACTGGTCGATGGGGCAGAAGATCTCGGTTGATTCAGCCACCATGATGAACAAGGGACTGGAAGTCATCGAAGCGCATTGGCTATTTGGCCTGCCCAGCAGTCAGATTGAAGTGATTCTGCATCGTCAGAGTATTATTCACTCCATGGTTGATTATGGATGATGGCAGTGTACTGGCGCAGATGGGCAATCCGGATATGCGTACGCCGATTGCCAATACGCTGGCCTGGCCCGAACGGATAGATTCCGGCGTAGCACCGCTGGATTTGGTCGCAGCAGGGCGTCTCGATTTTGCCAAAGCAGACTTTGAGCGTTTCCCCTGTCTGCGTCTGGCGTATCAGGCGCTGGAAGCGGGTGGCACCAGCACGGCAATTCTTAATGCCGCGAATGAAATTGCAGTAGCCGCTTTCCTGGAAAGGCAAATCCGCTTTACCGATATTGCCCGAATAATTGAGCAAGTTCTGAGCACGCTGCCGGTCAAGCCGGCTGACAGTCTGGCGCAGATCCTCGCTGATGATGCCACCTCAAGAGCGCTTGCCCGGGAGCTTGTCAGCTGATGCTGTCTTTAATCTATTTCCTGATCGCACTGTCAGTACTCATTGTGATCCACGAGTACGGACACTTCTGGGTTGCCCGTCGCTGTGGCGTTAAAGTGCTGCGTTTCTCCGTCGGTTTTGGTAAACCGTTATGGCGCAGACAGGGACGTGACGGAACCGAGTATGTGCTTGCACCGATCCCGCTCGGCGGCTATGTCAAAATGCTTGATGAGCGTGAAGGCAATGTGCCGGAAAGTGAGCTCGGCCAGGCATTCAATCGTCAGTCTCTTCCCAAACGGATGGCCATCGTGGTGGCTGGTCCCGTTGCCAATCTCGCTTTTGCGATACTCGCCTACTGGTTTTTATTTGTGGTGGGCATTCCCGGTATCAAACCGGTTATTGCCGAGGTAGAACCGCAATCGATGGTTGCTGAAGCTGGTATTGTCGGCGGTGATGAGATACTACAGGTCGATGGTCGAGACACGCCGACCTGGAACAGTGCTTTCAAAGCCCTGTTGAGACATGCAGAGCAGGGCGACCAGGCTGAGCTGACAGTGGCCTCGGGTGGTACGCAACAAAGCTATCAACTCAATATACCGCAGCTGGCGCTGGATGAGGCCGGACGCCTGTTCAGTGAAATGGGGATCACGCCACTCAGACCCGAAATAGCCCCGGTTCTGGGCCAGATTGTTGCCGGTTCTCCAGCCGCTGAGGCCGGCCTGCAGGAAGGGGATAGATTGCTGTCAGCCGATGGACGTGAACTCAGCAACTGGAACGACTGGGTGGAACTCATCCAGCAAAAACCGGGTGAAACCCTGCTGATCACTATCGAACGCAAACAGCAACTGCTGGAATTATCTCTGACACCGGAATCGGGAGAGGATGGTAAAGGGCGCATCGGCGCCGGTGTTGATACCGATTTCAGCCGCTTGCCGGCGGAGCTGCAGTCCGAATTGCGATATGGTCCTGTGGCTGCGATGAAAGAGGCCGTGGTTCAAACCTGGCTGTTTACCAGTTCCACACTGAAAAGCCTGTGGGGCATGCTGACCGGTGAAGTGTCCGCCGATAATATTGGTGGCCCCATCAGTATTGCCCAGATTGCCGGCAGTTCGGCGGAGCAGGGATTGATCAGTTTTGTCAGTTTCCTGGCGATGATCAGCATCACCCTCGGCATTCTGAATCTGTTGCCGATTCCAATGCTCGACGGCGGTCATTTAATGATGTTTATTATTGAAGCCATTCGAGGCAAACCACTACCCGATGACGTGCAGATAAGAGGCCAGCAGATCGGGCTGTTCCTGTTGCTAATGCTGATGTTTCTGGCCTTTTTCAATGATTTATCAAGACTGTTTGGATAATGCTGTCTTTGCAGGTACACTTACATCTTCGTCGACGGATCGTTAGTACTAACTACAATGAGAAAATTACTGCAATTTCTGGCCATGTTATGTCTCTGTGCAGCAGTCATGGCAGAGACTTTTACGATTGAAGATATCCGGGTAGAAGGGCTACAGCGTATTTCAGCAGGCACAGTTTTCAACTACCTACCGGTCAAAGTCGGCGATGAAATGTCCGACAATGATGCTCGCGGTATCATTCGTTCCCTTTACAAATCCAAGTACTTTAATGACGTGCAGGTTGAACGCCAGGACAACGTGCTGGTTATCAAAGTGCAGGAAAGACCGGCCATTTCCAGCATCGAACTGGTGGGCAACAAGGACATGGACTCGGGAGAGCTGCTCAAGTCTTTGCGTGAAATCGGTTTCGGTGAAGGCCAGGTATTCGAGCAGGCCATGCTGGAGCGGGTTGAACTTGAGCTGGAGAGGCAATACTTCAGTCGAGGCAAATACGGCGTAGCGATTGAATCCGAAGTCACACCATTGTCCCGTAACCGGGTTGCGATCCGTATCACCATGGCAGAAGGTGTGGTCGCCACCATTAAAGATATCAATATTGTGGGTAATGACTCGTTTGAGCAGGAAGAACTGACCGAAGAGTTCCAGACCACGACAGGTACCCTGCTGTCGTTTATCACCAAAGATAACCAATACTCGCGTCAGAAGCTGTCAGCGGATTTGGAAACGTTGCGTTCGTTCTATCTTGACCGCGGTTATGTCGATTTCACCGTGGAATCGACCCAGGTTTCCATCAGCGACGACAAGAAAAATATGTTTATCACCATCAACATCAGCGAAGGTGATAAATACAAAATTGATGAAGTGCGACTCGCCGGTAACTTGATTGTGCCGGAAGAAGAGCTGTTCCCCCTTGTGACAATCAAGCAGAACTCGGTGTTCTCTCGTAAAGCCATCACCAAAAGTACTGAAAACCTGACCAACCGTCTGGGTAACGACGGCTATGCTTTTGCCAACGTTAACGCGGTGCCGGAAATCGACCGTGAAGCCAAAGAAGTTGACCTGACCTTCTTCGTTGATCCGGGTCGTCGAGCCTATGTCAGACGGATTCAGATTTCCGGTAACAGCAAAACCCGTGACGAAGTATTACGGCGTGAAATGCGCCAGCAGGAGTCTGCCTGGATTTCGACTGAGAAGGTCGAGCAGTCCAAGTCCCGTATCTCACGACTGGGTTATTTTGAAAACGTCAACGTTGAAACGATTCCGGTACCAGGAGTGCAGGATCAGGTCGACCTTGATTTTGGTGTCACTGAAACACCATCAGGCAGTCTGTCTGCCGGTGTCGGTTATTCCCAGTCTGACGGTATCATCTTTAATGCCAACGTCACTCAGAAGAACTTCCTGGGCAGTGGTAAACACATCCGTTTCGGTTTCAACAACAGCAGCATCAATACCGTCTACAGCTTCGGTTACACCAACCCTTATGCGACTATTGACGGTATCAGCCAGGGCTTTAACGCGTATTACCGTAAAACTGATGCCGACGAAGCCAACATTGCCCGTTACACCCTCGATGCTTTCGGTGGTGACTTCACCTATGGCATCCCGATTTCAGAAGAAAATCGTATCGATCTGGGTTTTGGCTACGAACGCACTGAAATCGACTTGCCCAGCACCGACAGAATTCTTCGTTACGAAGAGTTTATCGACCGCGAAGGGGATTCTTTTGACACCGTGACTCTGAATGCAGGCTGGTCGAGTGACAGCCGTAACAGCGCTATTTTGCCGACCAGTGGTATCGCCCAGAGTGTCAGTGCAGAAGTCGCCATACCCGGTCCGTCATTACAGTTCTACAAACTGCGTTACAAGGCTAATGCCTATAAGCCGCTGAGCGAAGATCTGACTTTTGCGATCCGTGGTGAGTTTGGTTATGGTGACGCCTACGGTGATACCAACGAGTTTCCGTTCTTTGAAAATTTCTACGCGGGCGGTATCCGCAGTGTTCGTGGCTTCCAGGCCAATACATTGGGCGTGAAAGAGCGTACATCTGATGGAGATGAAGAACCCGTTGGTGGTAATCTGCTGGTTTCAGGCGGCGCGGAAATTATTTTCCCGGTACCGTTTATGGATAAAAGCCTGAAATCATTCCGCCTCAGTGCCTTTACCGATTTCGGTAACGTATACGATGTGAACCAGGATTTCGATGCCGGTCTGCTGCGTTATTCAGCCGGCCTTTCTGCAATCTGGATTTCACCTTTCGGTGCGATGACATTCAGTATCGCTGCCCCGCTTAAGAAAGAAGACGGTGACGAGACTGAGGCATTCCAATTCTCGTTAGGATCGACGTTTTAATTAACCATTGGAGTTGAGTGTGAAATATATGAAGTTTATTTGGCTGTTGTTCGCTTTGATGATTGCTGCACCTGCCACTTATGCGGCAGATCTGAAGATCGGTGTTGTCAATGCTGGCGTTGTGCTGGATAAATCTCCACAAAAAGCAGCGGCACTGGCTCGTCTGGAAAAAGAATTCGCTTCCAGAAGCCAGTCGCTTGAAGCCAAACACCGGGCGTTGAGAGCTGCTCAGGAAAAGCTGAATAAGGATGGCGCTATCCTCAGCGCTGACGAGCGTCGTGAAAAAGAACGCGACATCTTGAGCGACCAGCGTGAGCTGCAAAGACTGCAGGACGAATACAGCGAAGATTTGTCTATCCGCCGTAACGAAGAGCTGCGTGAGCTGGAAAAAGACATCGCTGAAACGATTGTTGATCTGGCCAAAAAGGAATCTTTTGATCTGATCCTGTATCAAGGTGTGATTTTTGCCAGCGATAAAGTCGATCTGACAGACAAGGTGCTGGAAAGACTGAAAGCCAAAGCACAATAGAGCCAGAGCGTGAGCTGGACTTTAGCGCAGATCGCAGAGCATGTTAACGGTCAGGTTGTCGGCGACCCGGATTACACCATCCGGTCTGTTGGCACCCTGACTCATGCCGGCCCGGAAGACCTCAGTTTCCTGGCCAATAACAAATACAGAAAATTTCTTGCCAGTACTTCAGCCGGCGCTGTCATTGTTGCTGCCGGGGCTGAAGCAGATATTACAACCAACCTGATCGTGGTTGAGGATGCCTATGTGGCATACGCTCAGGCTGCATCGTTGATGTATCCAATACCCAAAGCAGCAGCTGGAATTCATCCTTCCGCCTGGGTTCATCCGGAGGCCAGACTGGCAGACAATGTCAGTATTGCTGCCCAGGTCACCATCGACCGGGGCGCAGTGATAGCGGATGGTGCCTCTATCGGTCCTGGCAGTGTGATCGAGGCGGATGTCTCTATTGGCCGTGATTCAGTCATAAAAGCCAACGTCACATTGTGCCGTGAGGTCCAGGTTGGCGAGCGGGTCGTCATTCATCCCGGTGTGGTGATAGGCGCTGACGGTTTTGGCATTGCCAATAATCAGGGGCGTTGGATTAAAGTACCGCAGGTAGGACGTGTGATTATCGGTGATGATGTTGAGATTGGTGCCAATACGACCATCGATCGCGGTGCCATTGATGACACGATCATCGGCCAGGGTGTGAAACTGGATAATCAGATTCAGATCGGTCATAACGTTACGATTGGCGACCACACCGTCATTGCCGGCTGTGTCGGTATTGCCGGGAGCACGCATATCGGGAGTCACTGTGCAATTGGCGGTGGTACCGGTATTGCTGGTCATATTGAGATCACCGACGGTGTTCAACTTACAGGTATGAGCATGGTGACCAAATCGATAACTGAAGCAGGCGTCTATTCCTCCGGTATTCCGATTGAGCCAGCTCGCCAGTGGCACAAAAATGTGATCCGCTATCGGCAGATGGATAAATTATTCGAGCGGGTGACCCTGTTGGAAAAACGACTAAAAGACTGACAATTTAGGGTCCAGCACTGCCTTTTTACTTTACCGGCAGGGTGACTCACAGTAAGATTGTTGGTCTTTTGTTACAACGACAAGTCCAAGGGTATTGGTTTGAACACGATTGATATACATGAAATTCAACGTCTGTTACCGCATCGGTATCCATTTCTGCTGATCGACAGAGTGATTGAGTTTACGCCCGGCGAGCATCTGGTTGGCATTAAGAATGTCACCTTTAACGAGCCACACTTTACCGGCCATTTCCCTCAGCGTGTGATCATGCCCGGTGTGCTTATCCTTGAATCGCTGGCTCAGGCGACGGGCCTGCTGGCCTTCAAGACTGCAGATGCGATTCGCTCAGACGAGGCCCTGTATTATCTCGCAGGCATCGATAATGCCCGCTTCAAAAAGCCGGTCGAACCCGGTGATCAATTGAAACTGGAAGTCAAATTGATTAAAAATAAACGTAACTTATGGAAGTTCAGTGGTGAAGCCAGTGTTGACGGAGAAGTTGTCGTCAGTGCTGATATCATGTGTGTTAACCAAGAAATGCCCAAGTGATTCATCCCAGCGCCATTATCGACCCCAGCGCCGTCATTGCAGATGACGTCAAAATCGGCCCTTTCACCGTTATCGGACCCAAAGTTGAAATCGGTCCCGGCTGTGAAATCATGTCCCATGTCGTCATCAACGGCCCAACAAGAATCGGTAAGAACAACCGCATTTTCCAGTTCGCCTCTATTGGCGAAGAGCCACAGGATAAAAAATTCCATGGTGAAGACACCTGGCTGGAAATCGGTGATAACAACCTGATCCGGGAGTCCGTCACCATCAACCGCGGGACGGTCGGTGGTGGTGGGGTAACCCGCATAGGCAACAATAACTGGATCATGGCCTATGTTCACATCGCCCATGACTGCATTGTGGGTAACGACAATATCTTTGCCAATAATGCCTCTCTGGCCGGACATGTCCTGATTGATGATCATGTCATCCTGGGGGGCTTCACGCTGGTCAGTCAGTTCAACTATCTGGGCTCTCATAGCTTCAGTGCGATGGGCAGCGTGATTTCTCGAAATGTACCACCCTATGTACTGGTCTCAGGCCATATGGCCAAACCGGTCGGTGTTAATGTGGAAGGTCTGCGCCGACGCAAATTCAGCGACAGTCAGATCAGAAATATTCGCCAGGCCTACAAATATCTGTACCGTTCCGGGTTGCGGATGGAAGAGGCCGAACAGAAATTGCAGTCGATTGAACAGGAAGATAAAGAGTTGGAAATCCTGTTCGCGTTTCTGGATAAACAGGAAGGCGGTATTATCCGGTAGCTGTGATGACAGCTACCGGAAACCGTTTTAATCAGTCATTACTGGGCGAAGCATTGATTTTGTGAATGCTCAAATCGGCGCCCTGATATTCTTCTTCCTGACTTAATCTGAGTCCCATCAGTACCTTCAGCACACCGTAAACAATAAAACCGCCCACAAAGGCCACAATCACGCCCAACGCCGTACCAATCAGTTGTGAACTGAAGCTGACGCCGCCCATGCCACCGAGTGCAAGCTGACCGAAGATGCCGGCAGCAATACCACCCCAGACACCGCACAGACCATGAAGAGGCCATACGCCCAGCACGTCGTCAATTTTCCATTTGTTTTGAGTCAGCGTGAAGGTCCAGACAAACAGTGCACCTGCTACCAGACCGGTAGTGAGTGCACCAAGCGGGTGCATGATGTCAGAGCCGGCACAGATAGCCACCAGACCGGCCAGAGGACCATTATGAACGAAGCCAGGGTCATTGCGGCCCACCAGACAGGCTGCGAGGATGCCACCCACCATCGCCATTAATGAATTCACTGCCACCAGGCCGCTGATGCCGTCAATTTCCTGCGCGGACATCACATTGAAACCAAACCAGCCTACAGTCAGGACCCACGCACCCAGCGCCAGAAACGGAATACTTGATGGTGGGTGGGCATACATCTCACCACTCTTACCGTAACGACCGTGACGCGGGCCCAGATGTAATACAGCCGCCAGTGCAATCCAGCCACCTACAGCGTGCACCACGACAGAGCCGGCAAAATCATGGAAGCCAGCACCGAACTGGTTGGCAAGCCAGTCTTGGATTCCAAACGCACCATTCCAGGTGATGCCTTCAAAGAACGGGTAAACAAAACCGGCAATGAAAAAAGTAGCGATTAACTGCGGGTTAAAGCGTGCACGCTCAGCAATACCACCGGAAACAATCGCTGGAATTGCCGCAGCAAAAGTCAGCAGAAAAAAGAATTTAACCAGTGCGTAACCATTGCTTTCAGTAAGCGATGGTGCGGCATCAAAAAAGTTCAGGCTGTAGGCTATGCCGTAGCCAATGAAAAAGTAAGCAATGCTGGAAACTGCGAAATCAACAATAATTTTGACCAGTGCGTTGACCTGGTTCTTTTTTCGCACCGTGCCCACTTCAAGGAATGCGAAGCCGGCATGCATGGCTAAGACCATGATGGCGCCCAGTAGTATGAATAAAACGTCAGCTGAGGTTTGCACAATCTTGTCCTTCTTTTGTTATGAGTAGAGCACCAAAATAGCAAGAGTTGCACCAAAAAGGACAATGTATATAAATCAATAAGATATGAGATTTGTGGTCAAAAATTGTGCGACAGGATGCAATTAAATGGTGCATAGAAGTGTTTTTCCGCACCATCAGGGTGCGTTGCGAATTGAAAGCAGACAAGATCCACAAGCTGTCAAGAAAAACGTATAATCTCTGGTTTTGAATAAACAGGTCTGCGTACAGGCAGCGCAAGGAGAAAGCATGGATATCTATGCATCTGATGAAGAAAAAGCAGAAGCGATAAAACAGTGGTGGCGCGACAATGGTCGCTCGGTCGTTGCCGGCATTATTCTCGGTCTGGCCGCCATTTTCGGTTTCCGCTACTGGATGAATTATCAGCAGGTTCAGACTCAGCAGGCTGCTGTGATCTATCAACAGACTTCCATCCAGCTTTCACAAGCCCAAGCGGCTGATGCAGAGCGCACTGTGGAAACGCTGATGAATGAGTATTCATCTTCTGTCTATGCTGTATTTGCGGCGCTGGAAATGGCGGAGAGCAAGCTCGCAGAGGGCGATGCTGATGCTGCCGCAGACTATCTGAGCTGGGTAAAGGACGAAGCAAAACTGCAAAGCCACCGCGAACTGGCACGTTTGCGTCTGGCCCGGGTGCTTTTCAGTCAGGACAAGTTTGATGAAGCCCTGAGTCTTATCGCTGAAACAGATTCGCAAGCCTTCAGCTCGCTGTTCGCCGAGCTGGAAGGTGATATCAAACTGGCACAGGGTGATGCTGCTGCCGCGCAGGCCGCTTACCAGCAGGCATTGGCTCAGCTGGTTCCGGGAGAGCCAAGACAATCTCTGATAGAAATCAAACTTGATGATGTGGCAAAAGCTGATGAAAGCTAAACATTTCTTTCCTGTTATTTTACTGCCGCTGTCACTGTTGATGACGGGCTGCAGTGCTGTCGAATACCTTTTTGTTGAAGAAGTCTATGAAGCGCCGCCCAGCGAATTGACTGAGTTCACACCTGAGTTTGAACCTGACGTGTTGTGGGATAACCAGGCAGGTGATGGTGCTGATGAAACCGGTAATGAACTGGCAGCCTGGTGGCATGAGAATAAGGTATTCGCGGTCGACTACGAAGGTGAAGTCAGCGCTTTTAATGCCGAAACCGGTCGACGTCTGTGGGAAACTGAGCTGGATATGGCGGTTGTCACCGGTGCCGGTGGCGGCATGAATATGGCACTAATCGGCACTAAGAACGCGCATGTGGTGGCACTGTCAGCAGAAACCGGAGATGAGCTTTGGCGAAGTCGTTTGACCAGTGAAGTATTGGCACCACCCAGCGCTGCCGAGGGTGTCGTGGTAGCCAGAACCGCAGATGGTCGCGTCAGTGGTCTCTCTGCTGACTCTGGTGAAGTGCTGTGGTCGTATCAGCGTGCTGTGCCATTGCTGAGTCTGCGTGGCGCCGGAGCCCCCGTTATTGCTGATGGCCGGGTCATTGCCGGTTATGACAATGGTAAGCTGGTTGCTCTGTCCATCACTGATGGCAGCGTGATCTGGGAAAAAAGCATCGCTGTACCCAGCGGCCGGACTGAACTGGATCGACTCGTCGATATTGATGCCGATCCCGTGATTGTTAATGAAACCGTCTATGTTGTGACCTATCAGGGCAACGTCGCCGGCGTGGATTTGAATACAGGACAGGTTTACTGGACACGTGAAATGTCATCTCAGGCCGGTCTGTCTGCTGTACCCGGCGAAGCGGTCTACGTTACTGATGACGAAGGCAATGTCTGGGCAGTGCAGGATGGCAGCGGTGATGCACTCTGGCGTCAGACCCGGCTGGAACGCCGCCAGGTGACAGGACCTGCCGTGGCCGGTGACTATGTTGTTGTCGGTGACTTTGAAGGTTATCTTCACTGGATTGCCCGTAATGATGGTCGTTTTGTCGCCAGACAGCAGATCACTGACAGCGCGATTGTCAGCAAACCGCTTGTCCGTGATGGCAAGCTTTATGTGACTGCCGCTGACGGCACAGTTGCAGCAGTACAGGTACCCTGATTTGAAACCCGTTATTGCCCTGGTGGGCCGACCCAATGTCGGTAAATCTACGATATTCAACCGGCTGACTCGAAGCCGTGATGCTCTTGTGGCTGACATTGCCGGTCTTACCCGTGACCGGATCTACGGTACCGTGCGCGAGGAAGGTCTCGATTTTATTCTGATCGATACTGGCGGTCTGACTGACCAGTCTGACAATATGGCTGAGCTGATGCGAAAACAGGCACAGCTGGCAATTGATGAAGCCGACCTGGTGCTGTTTGTGGTCGACGGTCGTGCCGGTTTGATGCCGGCAGACCACGATATTGCACAGCAACTACGCAATCAGGGTAAGCCAATCCGGCTGGTCATCAACAAAACCGAAGGCGAACAGCGTGAGTTGGTGGCAGCCGAATTCTATGCTCTGGGTCTGGGTGAACCGCTGGTAATCTCAGCGACCCAGGGCCGTGGCATCACAGCTGTTTTCAGTGAGATCAGAAGCGCTGTACCTGAGGCTGAAGTGGTTGAGCTCAGTGAAGAAGAACTGGTCGAAGCGGAAGACGAAATCGATGACATCCGACTGGCAGTACTGGGCAGGCCGAATGTTGGTAAATCGACCCTGATTAACCGCTTGCTGGGCGAAGAGCGGGTGGTGGCTTTTGATGAGCCCGGCACGACCCGTGACAGTATTCATATTCCTTTTGAGAAGGATGGTGTTAATTACACACTGATTGATACAGCCGGTGTCAGACGGCGGTCCAAGGTTTCTGAAAAACTCGAAAAATTCAGTGTGCTCAAAACCCTGCAAGCCCTGGAGGATGCCAATGTCGTCATGCTGGTGCTGGATGCCCATGAAGGCATTGTCGAGCAGGATCTTCATCTTGCCGGTCTGATTGTTGAGAGTGGTCGGGCTGTCGTACTGGCTATTAATAAGTGGGACGGTCTGGAAAAGAGTGAACGGGAGTGGGTGGCAGCCAACGTTGAACGTCGTCTGCCTTTCATGAATTTTGCCAAGACCCACTTTATTTCCGCTTTGCACGGCAGTGGTGTCGGACTGCTGTTGAAATCTGTGAGACAGGCCTACCAGTCAGCGATGACCAAGGTGCCGACCTCAAGACTGACACGGGTGCTGGAAGATGCGGTGGCCGATCATCCGCCACCACTGGTCAGAGGGCGGCGCATCAAATTCCGTTATGCTCACCTGGGTGGTAAGAATCCACCGCGGATTATTATCCATGGTAACCAGACTGAGTCGACGCCGAACAGCTACAAACGTTATCTGGAAAATACCTTCAGGGAAGTATTGAAGTTACAGGGCACGCCGGTGATGATTGAGTTCAAAACCAGTGAAAATCCCTACCGCGACAGACAGTCAAAACCAACCGAGCAAGGTGAAAGGAAAAAGCAACGGCCACCAAGACGTAGCCGGAAAGCCTAGCGTTTTCTGTTCCAGGGCATATCAGAGTATGCCCTGATCATCTCCCAATAAATTATCGAGATCACTTAACTGGCCGCGGATTTTCTCGCGGTTGGCCAGTTTCTCGCGCGCCGCCGCTGGCAGATCGGTGAATAGAATAACCTCTTTGTCTATAAGGGTATTGATCAAGTCTTCCAACACCCGCACCAGTGCCATATCAGATACGGTCAAAGCTGCACGGGCGTCCTCTGCATCAGCGTCATCAGACTGGGTCAGAAACGCGATAAGTTCTTCAGATTCAATCGAAAGATACTCTTCGGCACCGGACTCAGGTGCATCGAAGACGGCGATGATAAGTCCCTGTTCATCTCGTTTTACGTAGGCCATGGTGTCCGCTCCGGCTATCGCTTCAAAGGCTGAAATTTAATGTATAGTGGGCTTTACAGTAAAACAAAAAACTGTGAAACTCATCAAATTATTTAGATCCCAGCTAAAAAGCAGATGAATACGGAGCAAGTCATCGACGTGAATAAACAAGCACAATGGGAGGCAGAGGATAGCCACCGAAGTTTTGACGATCCATTGCTGGGATGTCTGACAATTCTTTCCAAACTGCTCAACAAGCCCCACAGTCCGGAATCATTGACTGCCGGCCTGCCACTGGTTGATAACCGGCTTACCCCGAGGTTATTTTCACGTGCTGCCGAGAGGGCAGGGCTTTCATCAAAAGTCGTAAAACGGCCGCTGAGTAAAATCTCCAACCTGGTCTTACCCGCTGTACTCATTCTCGAAGGCAGCAATGCCTGCATATTGCTGGAAGTCAAAGGCAAGCAGGCAAGAGTGATTTTCCCGGAAACCGGTGAAGGCGAGTCAGAACTTAGTGTGAAAGACCTGGAAGAGGCCTACACCGGCTACGCTATTTTTATCAAACCGGTGCATCACTTTGACAAGCGCACCGAGTCAACAGTCATACCCCGTGCCTCGCATTGGTTCTGGGGCACGATCATGCGTTTCTGGCCAATCTACAGCGAGGTCTTCATTGCCTCGATTCTGGTCAACAGTTTTGCCCTGGCATCCCCCCTGTTCATCATGAATGTCTATGACAGGGTTGTGCCCAACCACGCCACCGAAACGCTATGGGTGCTGGCAATAGGTGTCGCGACGGTGTTTTTCTTCGAGTTATTACTGCGAACACTCAGGGCTTACTTTATCGACATGGCCGGGAAACGGGCTGATGTCATGCTGTCTTCGACCATTTTCGAGAAAGTCATGGCTGTGAAAATGGCAGCTCGATCCAACTCTGTAGGCTCTTTCGCCAATAGCATGCAGGAGTTTGAATCATTCCGTGATTTCTTTACCTCTGCAACGCTGACGACGCTGATTGATTTACCGTTTGCTTTCCTGTTTATCGCCGTTATCTGGATGATTGCCGGCCCGGTCGCCTATATTCCGCTGGCAGTCATTCCACTGACGATTCTGGTCAGTCTGATTATTCAGATTCCGTTGGGACGCACGATACAACATCTGTTCCGCCATTCAGGGCAGCGCAGTTCGACACTGATTGAGACGCTGACAGGCCTGGAAACTATCAAGAGTATTGGTGCGGAAACACCGATCCAGCGTAAATGGGAACAAACGGTCGGCTTTATGACTAAATACAGTCAGCGTGCCCGTTTGCTCTCTGCCAGTGCCGTGAATTTCACCTCCTTCCTGCAGCAGATGGCGACAATCGCTGTGGTCGTTTATGGCGTATACCTCATTACTGAGAATGAAATCACCATGGGGGCGTTGATTGCAGCCACCATCCTGACTGGACGCGCGCTTGCGCCGATGGCCCAACTGGCCGGCATTCTGACCCGCTATCATCAGTCCAAAGCGGCACTTCAGTCCCTGAACTCGCTGATGAATCTGCCGGTAGAACGTCCGTCAGGTCGGGAATTTTTACACCGCCCCGAATTTAAAGGCGGCGTGGAATTCAAGAAAGTCACATTCCGTTACCCCAATCAGCCAATCGATGCCTTATCGGAGGTGTCGTTTTCCATCAAGCCGGGTGAAAAAGTCGCCTTTATCGGGCGTATCGGCTCAGGTAAAAGCACCATAGAAAAACTGATTCTGGGCTTGTACGAGCCAGATGACGGCGCGATATTGCTGGACGGGACTGACATTCGTCAGGTCGATCCGGTCGATTTGCGGCGGAATGTCGGCTACGCGCCGCAGGATGTGGTGCTGTTCTTCGGTAGCATTCGTGACAATATCACCATGGTCGCCCCTTTTGCCGATGACGCTGCTGTGCTCAAAGCGGCAGACGTTGCCGGTGTCACCGAGTTCGTCAACCGTCACCCATCCGGCTTTGATATGCCGGTCGGTGAGCGCGGCGAAGGCTTGTCCGGTGGACAGCGCCAGAGCGTTGCTGTTGCAAGGGCATTGCTGATGGACCCGCCGGTAGTGGTGCTTGATGAACCTACCAATGCTATGGATAACAGTACTGAAGAGCGTTTCAAAGCCAAGCTGTCTGAGGTACTGGAAGATAAAACGCTGTTACTGGTGACCCATAAAGCCTCTCTGTTGAGCCTGGTTGATCGCATCATTGTGATGGACCAGGGGCATCTGGTGGCGGATGGGCCGCGCGATCAGATTCTGGCAGCGCTGAAAAAAGGCCATATTAAGGTTTCGAAAGGATAACAGCATGGCCTGGTTCAAAAGAGCAAACCCGGAAGATATAGAGTTCATGTCAGAGGTCAGTGCGGCGACTATGGAAAGTTCGCCCCGCACCGGCCATTCACTTTTGTTGTTAACAGCCTTGTTTTTTGTCTGTGCCTTCTGGTGGGCCAGTCAGACTGAACTGGATGAAGTGACACGCGGCGAGGGGAAAGTCATTCCTTCCAGCAAAATTCAAATTGTTCAAAATCTGGAGGGCGGCATCCTCTCCGAAGTGTTGGTCTCTGAGGGCGAGATTGTTGAAAAAGGCGAGGTGCTGGTCAGAATCGATGACACCCGCTTTTCATCCTCCTTCATGGAGAGCAAGCTCAAATACTGGGAACTGCTGGCTCGTGCCTCCAGGCTTGAATCCGAAGCCAGAGGGGAAGCGCTGACCCTGCCGGACAAGCTGCTTGAAGAGCGTCCTGAACTTGCCGCGGCAGAACGTCGCCTGTATGAAACCCGCCAGCGGGAAGTGCAAAGCAATATTGATGTGCTTGAACAGCAGGCACGCCAGAGGCAGCAGGAACTGGCCGAAACCCAGGCCAAGCTTAATAAACTGCGCACCAGTTACGAACTCAGTAATGAAGAACTGAAAATGTCTGAGCCACTGGTCTCTGTTGGTGTGATTTCTGAAGTCGAGATTTTACGTCTGAAACGTACCGTCAACGATCTGCGTGGTGAAATGGAAACCACCCGCCTGGCAATCCCACGTATTCGGTCCAGCCTGGCCGAGGTCAGACAGAAAATTGAAGACGTTAAAGTCCGTTTCCAGTCCGAAGCCGCCTCGCAGCTGAGCGAAGTGCAGGCCGAGCTGGGCAGGAGCCAGACTACGATTACCTCAGCCGAAGACCGGGTGAGCAGGACCCAGGTGAGAGCACCGGTGAAAGGCAAAATCAATCGTCTGATGATCAATACCGTGGGCGGGGTTATTCAGCCGGGCGAGGATATTGTTGAGATTGTGCCGGTGGATGACAGCCTGTTGATTGAAGCGCATATCCGGCCTTC
>JABURN010000048.1 GCA_014762585.1 Methylophaga sp. | reverse complement strand
GGTCGAATCGGGGCCGGGCCTGGGATAACAACGTGGGATGGCGGATTGACTATCATGTGCTGTCACCGTCGATGAAGGGTACCGTCAAAGCGACCGAGATCTACCGCGATGAACGCTTTTCTGATCATGCGCCACTTATAATTGATTACGACTATGACTTCTGATGAAGTCCTGCTGAATCAATGATCGGTTTAAACATTCTGCGGTACTGACTGGGGGACAGGCCAGTTCTGCGTTTGAAAAGGCGACGAAAAAAAGAGGCATCTTCATAGCCGATATCGAAGCTGATTTCGTCGACCGGAAGCTGGGTCTGTTCGAGCTGACGTTTGGCCGCTTCGATGCGGATATTCTGCAAATATTCAATCAGGGTTGTGCCCGTTGCTTTTTTGAATCGGCGTTTAAAAGTACGTGCCGGAATATTGGCCTGGTCCAGGATCAGTTGCAGGGCATGACGTTCTCGATAATGGTGTTTCAGCGCCTCTTCGCACTCGGCCACCAGATGATCATTGTGCGGGTTATTTCTCATCAGAGAGTGATAAGGCAGCTGACCTTCATCATGCCATTTGAGTAAATAAACCTGCGCGATTCTGACTGCTTCAGCCGGGCTGACATGTTTTGAGATGATATAGATGGCCAGATCATGCCAGGATGTTGTTCCACCAGCAGTGACAATTTTTCCGTCAGTATCTGCGATAAGCAGATTTGGCTCTGGTTTGAATCTCACTTTTGGGTAATGTTTGCTGAAAAGATCCTGATAGCCCCAGTGTGAGGTCGCCTCACAGTTGTCGAGTAAGCCGGTTTCAGCCAGCATAACCCCACCGGAGCAGGCCGAATAGATATAGACGCCGGCATCATGCTGTTGTTTTATCCACTCAATTAAAGCCGGGTAGCGGCCTGTAAATGGCTCATCAGGGCCCAGCCATATTTCAGGCAGGATAATGATATCCGGTGTTTTGGCAGGCTGATGGAAGTCTTCATCGGCGAGTATTGGGATATGGTTGCCACAAAAGAACTCCTTACGGCTGGGTGAGATGATACTGACCGCAAAGGGAGCAGTCTGAACTTCGTTTCTTGATAGTGTCTGCCAAATATTCCCCGTTGCCATCAGCACATCTTTCAAACCATAAAGGGCCGAACCGGCAGTTTCCGGTATTGCAACAATAAAGACTTGCAGAGGGTTTTTATTTATCGATGGCATAAATGACCCGTTTTTAGGTTTTTTGCATCTTATACCGACTTGTTGCTAGGCCTATTCTTAGCATGACTTCATTGATCCAATGAAGATGACACGATGAGGAACATGCTATGAATATCATGAAAAATGCTTATCCAGCTGAAAAAAATACTTTTCCTTTTACTCACCGGTACCAACGATGTGTGATGGCATCGAAACGGATTTCATGGCGGATTGAAGAAGATGTCATTCAAGGACGCGAATTTGGCAATAAGGATAAGTTTCTGCCTGATCAATTATCCCTGCTGGAACAGCTCGATTTTCTGACTGAGGCCGATCAGATCCTTTTCAGCCAGGTTCAGGGACGGACATATGCCAATATTTTTGGTCTGGTTGAACGGTTTATCAATGCCAAGGTACTTGAGATTGGTCAACACTATGTACTGGGGGATCAGGTAGCATTAGAAGCACTGGTGAGGTTCAGTGATGAGGAAATCAAGCATCAGGCTCTATTTCGTCGAATTGAAACGATGACGGCAACGGTCATGCCCGAAGGATATCGCTTTGAAATCGATCCCAACGATGTGGCCAGAGCGGTTTTATCCAAATCGACCTGGGCGGTGCTGGGACTGACTTGTCACATCGAATTATTCACCCAGCAACATTACCGCCAGAGCATCGCCCAGTGTGAGGGGTTGTCTACACTGTATAAGGATGTCTTTCTGTTCCATTGGAGGGAAGAATCGCAACATGCCATTCTTGATGAGATTGAGTGGCGTGAGGAAGATAATCGCCTCTCGTCTGCTGAACGTGACAAATCAGTTGAAGACTTGATTGAACTGGTCATTGCTGTAGATCAGATTCTGCAACAGCAGGCCGAAGCAGATGCCAGTTATTTTGTCTCATCATCGCTGACGGATTTCAGTGAGCAGCAGAGGGTGGCCATCGCTGCGACTTTTCTGTGTGCCTATCGCTGGCAATATATTGTATCCGGTATAAAACACACGCGTTTTATACCTATAGTGTCTGAGTTGGTAAACGAGGCCCAGATGGACAGAATCAGTCAGGCTCTGGCACCGCTGATGCAATGAGTGATTGATATATGACCAAAGCAGAGCTTCCGGCTCAAAACCGGGAGCTCTGCTAGTATTCCAAAAACAGACTTGCGGCATGTTTCACTGAAAAGAAGCCTGCACACAGCGAATAATGCCGTAATCGTATGCTTCATCCAGTGCCTGATGGATCGCTTTGAGGCTGCTCGCCTCTTGGCCCAACGATTGAATGGTCAATATTATTTCACTCAGTTGAGCGTCCTCCAGTTTAAGCACTTGTTTAACATCAAGCAGCCCGGCGCTTATGCCTTCGGCCAGATGGCTGAAAACGGTGCTTGATTTCAGCTCCCTCTGACGGGCAATGTCTTCTGGTTCAAGCCCCTGCTCATGCAGCATCAGTGTCT
>JABURN010000235.1:9788-16881 GCA_014762585.1 Methylophaga sp. | reverse complement strand
CCGAAAATTTCGGCAGCGAGCAACCCCACCACACTGGCGACACGGTGACAGTAGAGGGCCAGGTGCTTAAAGGCCGGATAAGACTGCTGCTGCAGATCCATCTCCATGCCGTCGATGATTTCGTGGAAGTATTCCGGATGCAGTTCAAAATTATCCAGTGCGGTCTGTAAAGCTTTACCCACGGGATGGCTGGGTCTGCCATCAAATGTCTGCTCGATTTCCTGCCGCCACCATGCCAGGGTCTGAGCGGCGACATCCGGATCCGCGATCTCATCAACTGCATCATCTACCTCGCGACAGAATGCATAGAGGGCGATGATCGCCTGCCGCTTTTGCTGCGGCAGAAACATAAAGCTGTAGTAGAAACTGGAACCGCTTTTTGCTGCCTTGTCCCGACAGTATTCATCCGGCGTCATCGTTGCAGCCGCTCCACGATTTTCCCTTGCAGGAGATGTGAGTCGATGATTTCATCAATATCTTCACGCGTTTCGTAGTGGTACCAGGTGCCTTCGGGATAGATGACCAGCATCGGTCCCAGCTTGCAGCGGTTGAGACAACCGGCATTATTGACCCGGACTTTCTTGATTTTGAGTTCCTTGACCCGTTGTTTTGCATAGTCGCGCAGGGATTGGGCGCCATGCTCGCCACAGTTGGCCGAGCCGTCATCACGGTGATGAGTACAGAAAAACAGATGATATTGGTAGATTTGAGCCATAGGCGTAAAGGATAGCTGACCTGTGGCTTAGGACAAAGTTTTTTAGGCTGACTCAGCCTGATCGTCGAAATTGTCGAGGTGGTCGGCGCGGTAGCTCAGGATGTCATCGAGTATGGTTTCGAACAAATCCACCAGACCCGGATCGAAATGCCTGCCTTTTTGCTGACGCAGAAAGGCGATAGCTTCCTCAACAGGCCAGGCTTTTTTATAGGGTCGCTCTGAAGTCAGGGCATCAAACACATCGCAGATGGCGCAGATTCGGCCCTCAATCGGAATCGCCTCTTCTTTAAGCCCCTGAGGATAGCCGCTGCCGTCCCATTTTTCATGATGGCTGAGGGCAATATTGCGGGCCATCACCAACAGGGGAATATCAGTGCCATCCAGAAGGTCGGCACCAATATTGACATGAGTTTTCATGATTTCCCATTCTTCCGGACTGAGTTTGCCGGGTTTCAACAGGATGTTATCAGGAATACCGATTTTACCGATGTCATGCATTGGTGCGGCGAGCAGGATATTATCCGCCATCTCCTGCGGCAGGCCGGCCGCAGTGGCCAGCATGTGCGCGAAGTGGCTCATACGCAGGATGTGGTTGCCGGTTTCATTATCTTTGTATTCGGCAGCCCGTCCCAGCCGTTTTATGATCTCCAGACGGCTTTGCTCCAACTGTTGTGTCCGCTGCCGAACCTGCTGCTCCAGGGTTTCGTTCTGCAAACGGATTTCTTTGTGCAGCAGCCGTACTTCCAGCATGTTGTGAATACGCTGCAGCACTTCGGACTGATTGAATGGCTTGGTAATAAAATCCTTGGCGCCGCTGCTTAAAGCGCGTTCACGCGTCTGGCTGGTCAGTTCGGCCGTGACTACCAGCACTGGCAGGTAATCGTTTACAATCTCGGCCTGTAACTGAGACATCACCTCAAAACCGTCCATTTCCGGCATGCGGATATCGAGCAGGATCAGGTCGATCTCATTATCGAAATAGAGGGATTTGACTTCCTGCGGACGAGTGGTGGAAAAAATCGAGGCAAAACCGGCCTGCCGCAGCATTTTCTCAAGCAGCTTGATATTCACCAGTTGATCATCAACCAGCAAGATATTGGCGTTGAGAATTTCTTGCTTAGATATCATGACAGGCAAAAATTGGTTCAATCACAGGCCCACCCCGGCAACAATTCAATGACTATCTTATCCAGTTAATCGGCAGCAATGCCAGCAGCTTGAATCAGTAGTCGCGGTTAATGGCAAATTCAGCCAGCCCCAGCAGGGCCTGCTTGTAATCACTGTCAGGCAATAAATCCAGGGCGGCCTTGGCATGGGCGACTTCATTGCTGGCAGCCCGCGCTGTGTAGTCTATGGCACCTGTCTCGTTGATAATACGCACAATGCCGTCAATGCGATCGCGTTCACCATTTTCAATCGCCTGGCGGATGAGTGTTGCCTGTTCCTCAGTGCCTTGCCGCATCGCGTAAATCAATGGCAGGGTGGGTTTGCCTTCAGCCAGATCATCACCGATATTTTTGCCGATAGTTTCGCTGGACTGGCTGTAGTCGAGCAGGTCGTCAACCAGCTGGAAAGCACTGCCCAGATGCATGGCATACAGCGACATGGCCTGCTCGATTTCTTCAGAAGCATGACAGATCACCGCGCCCAGCTGACCTGCGGCTTCAAACAACTTGGCGGTTTTGTGGTGAATCACTTCCAGGTAGCGGGCTTCAGTGGTATCTGCGTCATGACAGTTGAGTAGTTGCAGCACTTCACCTTCTGCAATGATATTGGTGGTGCGGGACAGTATCTGCATCAGCCGCATGGAATCCATTTCCACCATCATTTCGAAGGAACGGGTGTAGAGAAAGTCACCCACCAGGACGCTGGCTTCGTTACCCCAGAGGTTGTTGGCTGTTTCCTGACCACGGCGCATTTCTGAGTTATCGACTACATCATCATGCAACAGGGTCGCAGTGTGGATGAATTCAATGATAGTAGCCAGGTTGATATGTTTATCACCTTGATAACCGCATGCCCTGGCACTGAGGATCGCAATGGCCGGACGCAGACGTTTGCCACCACTGTTGATGATATAAAAGCCAAGCTGGTTGATCAGCGCGACATCGGATTGCAGGCGCGATTGAATCAGCTTGTCGACCGACGCCAGATCGTCCTTTATCAGAGAATAAATGGATTGAATATCCACAGTGCAAAAATCTGCCTATAATATGTCTGAAAACGCGTACTTTCTCATGCACGAGAGATGCGCGCAAATATTAAAACCATGCGGATTTCACCGCAAATCATGAAGATCAGCATACCCTGATATTGAGATTTGATCTCCTATTAGAAAGGCGCTACAATTGCCGGTCTTTTGTTGGGCAACCTGCATTAACACATTATTTTTGGAGACAGCGATGTACGCTATTGTCGCGACAGGCGGTAAACAATACCGGGTAAAAGAGGGCGAAAAGCTCCGCGTTGAAAAACTGAATGCTGAAGCCGGTGATACGGTTGAGCTGGATAAGGTACTGCTGGTAGGCGAAGGCGAAGACGTCAAAGTCGGTGCGCCTTACCTGGACGGCGCCAAGGTAACGGCTAAAGTTGCTGCCAACGGTCGTGGCGACAAAGTCAAAATCATCAAATTCAAACGCCGTAAGCACCATCAAAAACAGATGGGGCATCGTCAGGCATACACTGAAATCGAAATCACAGGCATTTCAGCCTAAGATTGTTTAGAGAGGTTTAATCATGGCTCATAAGAAAGCTGGTGGTAGTACACGTAACGGCCGCGATTCCGAAAGTAAACGCCTTGGCGTAAAACGCTACGGTGGTGAAATGGTTGTTGGCGGCAACATCATCGTTCGTCAACGTGGTACCCGTTATCACGCTGGTCGTAACGTTAGTATCGGTAAAGACCACACTCTGTTCGCAACTGCTGAAGGTAAAGTGTTGTTTGAGACCAAAGGTCCACAAAAACGCACTTTCGTTAGTGTCGTTGCTGACTAATAATATTTGTTAGCCCGTTTGGGGCAAACAGCCGAAAGCCCCGCTGATGCGGGGTTTTTTGTTTCTGGCGTTTGTCAGATAGAGAATTAAGCGGGTTGGATCCATGAAGTTTGTAGACGAGGCGAAAATTAAAGTGATGGCCGGTGCCGGTGGCAACGGTTGTCTGAGTTTTCGCCGCGAAAAATTTATTCCTTTCGGTGGGCCGGATGGTGGCGACGGCGGTGATGGCGGTGACGTTTACCTGCTGGCCGACACGCAGGTTAATACCCTGATTGATTTCCGCTATCAGCGTCATTTCAAAGCCGAGCGCGGCGAACACGGCCGCGGCCGCCTTTGCAGTGGTGCGCGTGGTGAAGATCTGATCATCAAAGTGCCGGTCGGTACTGAAGCCTGGGATGACGATACCAACGAGTTAATTGGTGATCTGACTGAAGCTGGCAACAAGCTGTTGGTGGCTAAAGGTGGTTGGCATGGACTTGGTAACGCCCGCTATAAATCCAGTATCAACCGTGCTCCACGTCAGACCTCTGACGGTACGCCCGGTGAAGAACGTAACCTGCGTCTGGAAATGAAACTGCTGGCCGATGTCGGTCTTCTGGGTCTGCCCAACGCCGGTAAATCCACCTTTATCAGTCAGGTCTCAGCCGCACAGCCCAAAGTCGCTGATTATCCTTTCACGACGCTGTATCCCAATCTGGGGGTGGTCACCCTTAAAGATGTTCGCAGCTTTGTGATTGCCGATGTACCCGGTTTGGTGGAAGGCGCGGCTGAAGGTGCCGGCCTCGGCATTCAGTTCCTGCGTCATCTGACCCGCACCCGCCTGTTACTGCATCTGGTTGATATGGCGCCCGTCGATGTCGAGCAGGATCCAGCGGAGAGTGTCAAAACCATCAACCGCGAACTGGAACGCTACAGCGAGGCCCTGGGCAGCCAGGACCAATGGCTGGTGCTGAATAAAATGGATCTGGTACCTGAAGATATCCGTGAAGAACTTTGCAGCGAGGTGATTGACAGGCTCGGCTGGCAGGGTAAGGTTTATCGCATCAGCGGTCAGAGCGGTGAAGGCTGTGATCAGCTGTGTGAAGATGTCATGGCCTATCTCGAACAAAGCCGCGAACAGGAACAGTCTGAGTCAGACGATAACAAGGAATAACATCCCGTGACCGAACCTCACCAGCAGCTTATTCAAACCAAACGCTGGGTCATCAAAATCGGCAGCGCATTGCTGACCCGCCTTGGTGAGGGGCTGGATATTGAACGTATTCGCTGGCTCAGCGGCGAAATTGCGGAGCTACGTCGACAGGGCAAGGAAGTGGTGCTGGTGACTTCCGGCTCGGTGGCGGCAGGGATGCAGCGTCTGGGCTGGCAGCGCCGTCCCCATGAAATTCATAAACTACAGGCGGCTGCCAGTGTCGGCCAGATGGGGCTTGTGAATGCTTATGCCACCGAATGCAGTAAACATGGCATACAGACAGCACAGATTCTGCTCACCCATTCTGATCTTTCTGACCGGGGGCGTCACCTGAATGCCCGTAGTGCCCTGCATACCCTGTTGGAACTGGGCATTCTGCCGGTGGTGAATGAAAACGATACCATTGCGACAGAAGAGATCCGCTTTGGGGATAATGACACCCTGGCGGCGATGACCGCCAACCTGGTTGAGGCCGATGTGCTGGTCATTCTGACTGATCAGGACGGCCTGTTTGATTCCGATCCAAGAAGCAATCCGGATGCCCGAATGATTGCAGCCTCCGCCGCCAGTAATCCCGCACTGGATCAGATGGCCGGTGACAGTAAAGGCGAACTGGGTCGTGGTGGCATGACTACCAAATTGCTGGCGGCGCGACGTGCAGCACGCTCCGGAGCCTACACCGTGATACTGTCGGGTAAATACCCGGATAACCTCCGGCATCTGGCGGCGGGGAATGGCGTCGGCACCTTATTGTGGCCCGACAATAAGCCAATCAAAGCCCGTCAGCAGTGGCTGGTGGGGCATCTGATTCCCAAGGGCCAGATTGTGCTGGATGATGGTGCTGTGGCAGTGATACGGGAAAAAGGCCGCAGCATTTTACCGGTTGGTGTGAAACATGTGGAAGGTGAATTTACGCGGGGAGAACTGGTGATTTGCCGGGATCTGAATGGCCGCGAAATTGCCCGCGGTCTCAGTAATTACAGTTCTGAAGAAGCCCGTATCATCAAAGGTCATGCCAGTGCTGAGATTGAATCTTTACTGGGCTATGTCGATGAACCTGAGCTGATCCACCGCGATAATCTGGTCGTGACCAGTTGAGTTACAGACACAAAAAAACCGGCCTTGGCCGGTTTTTTTAAAAGCTTTGCAGCTTTAATTACATTGCGCGAACAGCGTTGTTCAGGCGGCTCTTACCGCGAGCAGCAGTATTCTTGTGAATAATGCCTTTACGGGCCATACGGTCCAGTTGAGGTACAGCAGCTTGGAAAGCAGCAACAGCTTTTTCTTTATCACCAGCTGCAATTGCTTTTCTCAGTGCTTTGATGCTGGTACGCATCGCTGAACGTTGGCTGGCGTTGCGCTGACGGTGTACTTCCGCTTGACGCGCGCGTTTTCTTGCTTGTGCCGAGTTTGCCAAAGTGCTTCTCCTAAAAAATTCAGCTATCAATATCAGATGAACACGCCATTATCCTGATTTTCATATGCTTTGTAAATGGTATGATGAGAAAATTTTCTCATGAGGTCACTATGCGCATTATAACGGTTAACGTGAACGGAATCAGGGCGGCGGCACGTAAAGGTTTCTTTGACTGGTTGCTGAAACAGCATGCTGACGTAGTCTGTATTCAGGAAACCAAAGCCCAGGTCCATCAGCTGGAAGATGCGGTATTCACACCGCAAGGATATCACTGTTATTACCATGATGCCGAACGTAAAGGCTACAGCGGTGTTGCATTATATTGCCGTCACGAACCCGATGAAGTCATCGTTGGCATGGATAACCCGGAGTTTGATGCCGAGGGCCGTTACATTGAAGCGCGTTTCGGCAAATTAAGTGTGATTTCACTCTACCTCCCATCCGGTTCTTCCAAGGAAGAGAGACAACAGGCGAAATACCGTTGCATGGATTTCTTCGAGAAAAAGATGCAGGAAATGAAAGACTCGGGCCGGGATTATGTGATTACCGGTGACTGGAACATCGCCCACAAGAATGAAGATATCCGCAACTGGAAAGCCAATCAGAAAAACTCCGGCTTTTTACCTGAAGAACGCGCCTGGCTGGATAAGCTGTTTGATGAAATGGGCTTTATTGATGCGTTCCGCGAGTTGCCGCAGAAAGAGCATGAATACACCTGGTGGTCGAATCGGGGCCGGGCCTGGGATAACAACGTGGGATGGCGGATTGACTATCA
>JABURN010000235.1:0-9327 GCA_014762585.1 Methylophaga sp. | reverse complement strand
CTCTGACGGGCAATGTCTTCTGGTTCAAGCCCCTGCTCATGCAGCATCAGTGTCTGGTTGATGGTATCGCTTAAGCCGTTGTTGAGCAGCTCGGAGAGTGGATGCTGACGGATAATATCGACAAACTGCTGACCGTATTGAGATAGTTTCTGCTCACCCACCCCGCTGATGCGGCGCATTGCTGCGATGTCCTGCGGCCGTTGCTTGCACATGTCCAGCAAGGTTGCGTCATGGAAAATGACGTATGGCGGCAAGCCATGTGATTGGGCAATTTCAGTGCGGCGCTGTCGCAGCGCTTCCCACAAGGCTTCATCCTGTGGACGTACGGCTGTTTGTTTCTTGGCGGTTTTGGCCGGTTTCTGCCGTTCCTGCTGTTTTCTCAGCAGCAGCGTCTCTTCACCACGCAACACCGGGCGGCATTTTTCCGTCAGTTTCAATGCGCCATAAGCATTGATATCAAGATCAAGATAGCCGGTGGCAATCAGTTGCCTGAAAACGCCGCGCCATTGCGTCGCGTTCAGTTCAGTACCGATGCCGAAGGTGCTGAGCTTGTCATGTTGGTTTTGTTTGATGCGCTCATCGTCGCTGCCCAGCAGAATATCGATAAGATAATTCACACCAAAGCGCTGGCCGCTGCGAAACACGCAGGACAAGGCTTTCTGCGCCACTTCGGTCGCATCAAAATGCTCGGGTGGGTTCTGGCAGTTATCACAGTGCCCGCATTGTTGCGGTGCCTGTTCATCGAAATAGGCGAGCAGAGCATGGCGGCGGCAGGTAATCAGTTCACATAAGCCCAGCATGGCTTCAAGCTTGTGATGCTCAACACGTTTGATGATGTCGGGTGCATCCGAGTCCTGCATAAACTGGCGCAAGGTAATCACATCCTGCAGGCCGTATGCCATCCAGGCATTGGCTGGCAGTCCATCGCGACCAGCACGCCCCGTTTCCTGATAATAAGCTTCAATATTTTTAGGCAGATTGAGGTGGGCGACAAAGCGAACATCGGGTTTGTCGATACCCATACCAAAAGCAATTGTGGCGACGATGATCACGCCTTCTTCGCGCAGAAAGCGCTGCTGGGTGTGAGCCCGTAATTCGGCTGGGAGGCCCGCATGATAGGGCAGCGCGACGCGTCCTTGGTTCTGCAGCCATTCAGCAATGGCCTCGACTTTTTTCCGTGACAGGCAATAGACAATGCCAGCATCGTCGGCATGCTGCGTGCTGATAAATTGCCACAGTTGTTGCTTGGCATTACGGGCTTCGGCGATTGAGTAATAGATATTCTGGCGATCAAAGCTGTTGAGATAGACTTCGGCAGACTGCAGCTTCAACTGCTCGATGATTTCAAGACGGGTACGTTTATCAGCGGTCGCTGTCAGTGCAATGCGGGGCACAGACGGAAAACGTTCATGCAGTAGGCGAAGTTGCTGGTATTCAGGACGGAAATCATGACCCCACTGTGACACGCAATGGGCTTCGTCAATTGCAAACAGCGCAATAGTAATGCGATTCAGCAGACTCAGCATGCGATCGCCCAACAGACGTTCCGGGGCAACATAGAGCAAATCAATCTCACCCGCTTCCAGTTCTGCTTCAACAGCGCGGGCTTCATCCGCAGACAGGCTGGAATTCAGATAGGCCGCTTTGACACCCAACTCTCTCAGCGCAACAACCTGATCCTGCATTAATGCAATCAGGGGGGAGACCACAACGGCCGTCCCCTCGCGAACCAGGGCCGGGATTTGATAACACAGGGATTTACCACCGCCGGTCGGCATTAACACCAGCGCGTCGCCGCCGGCAATGACCTGCTCGACAATATCGCCCTGGTTATGACGAAATGCCTGGTAGCCAAAAATGTTCTGCAGCACATCCTGTGCGGTTTGTTCGGCAATATCCATAGTTAATTACTGATTTGGCAAAGCGACATTATGGCAAATTGCACAAGGCTTATCATGCAGCCCGGCTGTGCTTGAATGTGTCACTCAGACCCTATCCAGTATTTGCCGTTTTTTATCGTTGAATTCTTTTTCGGTTAAAACGCCTTGATCCTTGAGCGTGGCAAGCTTTGCAATTTCATCAGCAGCACTGTTTGAATCGCGCTCTACTACAGTGCTGGGGTTGGTAAAGGACCATATCAGTGCGGCAATCCATCCCATAAAGGTCCACCCCAGCAGGAAATTGAGTAGAAAAATGGCGCCGGTCGAATTATGGCTGCGTTGTGAAGCGATAATGGCCGGCAGGAAATAAAAGGCCAGAAAAATGGCCAGAATGAATAACTCGCCCATGATTTTCCTAATAAAAAAGTCTGATGAAACGGCCAATCAAGCTAAAAATCATCAGTTAAATCGAGTGCCAATTGAGGGACCTCACGCTTTTCACTGCTTTGTTCGCTAAAGCTGCTGAGACTGAGTCCCACCAATCGGACGGGTTTGACCCCGGCCTCCGTTCTTTTAAGCAAAGCCGGTATCACTGTTTTAAGGTCACCCAGTGTAACAGCCTGATCCAGGGTGGCTGCCCGGGTGACTTGCTGGAAATCGGCATATTTCACTTTCACGGTGAGCGTGCGGGCTTTGAGCTGATGTTTTTGTAAGCTTTCCAACACAATGTCAGCAAGATCGAGTAATTTCGCTGTTAATTCAGTGATGGAAAGGATGTCCTGAGCAAAGGTCGTTTCCTTGCCCAGCGATTTACGAATCCGTTGACTGCGCACCGGCCGCTCATCAATAGCCCGCGCGATATTGAAATAGTACTGGCCGGACTTGCCGAATCGCTCGGTGAGTTCGGCCAGTGTTTTCTGACGTAGATCCAGCCCGGTTTCGATACCCAGCTTTTTCATCTTGGCTTCTGTGGCGGGGCCGATACCATGAAATTTCGCAATTGGCAGCGTTTCGACAAACTTTTCCCCCTGTTCCGGACGTATCACATATAGTCCGTTGGGTTTATCCATATCCGAGGCAATCTTGGCGAGAAATTTATTGTAGGAGACCCCGGCCGATGCCGTAAGCCGGGTTTCAGCCAGAATATCGCGTTTGATGGCTTTCGCTATCAGCGTGGCGGAGCCGTTGAATTCGGCGGTATAGCTGACATCCAGGTAGGCTTCGTCCAGCGATAAAGGCTCGACCTCACTGGCATAGCGCCAGAAGATCTCGCGGATTTGAGCTGACACTTCGCGATAGGCTTCAAAACGGGGCCGGACAAAGATTGCCTGAGGGCATAAACGATAAGCCCGGGCACAGGGCATCGCGGAATGAATGCCATATTTCCGGGCTTCATAACTGCAGGCAGCCACCACACCGCGGCTGTCAGGCTGACCCCCAACAATCAGCGGTTTGCCATGATATTCGGGATGATCGCGCTGCTCTACCGATGCGAAAAAAGCATCCATATCAACGTGGATAATTTTGCGTTGTCGGGCCATGACCAATCAATCGAACAAAGTTCTCGCTATTTTCTCATGAATGACCTTCACAACACAGTGGCAGATTGCGGTGTGATGGCTGGAATGCGGCCACAGTCGATGGTACTTTAGCTGACTCAACCTATTCAAAGAGCGCAGCTTGATAGCACAACTTCAATCCTGGCAGGAGAGTCTGAAGGCTTTCACCCATCCGCGGGTGGTGACCATGCTGTTTTATGGTGTTGTCGCCGGACTGCCGTTACTGCTGATATTTTCTTCTCTAAGCCTGTGGTTACGTGAAGCGGGTGTGGAGCGCGCCGCGGTGACTTATTTCAGCTGGGCGGCACTGGGCTATTCCTTCAAGTTTGTCTGGGCACCTTTGATTGACGTTATCCCATTACCGGTTCTGACCCGTAAATTGGGGCGCCGGCGTGCCTGGCTTTTGTTATCACAACTGATGGTGATGCTGGCTATTGCGTTGATGGCACTGGTGGATCCTGCCAGCCAGGGACTGACGTTAATGGCGCTGGCCGCAGTGTTACTGGGCTTTTCCGCCGCCACTCAGGATATCGTTATTGATGCCTACCGGATTGAATCTGCCGGTAAAGAGTTACAGGCATTGATGTCGGCCAGTTATATTGCCGGTTACCGAATCGGGATGCTGATCGCTGGTGCCGGCGCGCTATTTCTGGCGAGTTACTTCGGTTCCAGTCTGGGCAACTATGAATTCAGTGCCTGGCAGTTGACCTACCTGGTGATGAGCGGTTTTATGCTGATTGGCATTATCACTACACTGGTCATTGATGAGCCAGCAGTCAATCAGCAAATCCGCCCCCAGGCTGCCAGTGATTATGCCGGTCTGTTTTTCACCTTTGTGGTCGCGGTGAGCGGTTTTATTGCTTTTTTTGCATCCAGTTCCGCGCTTGCACTGCAGGCTAAGCTGGTGGTGGCCGGCTGGGTGCTCAATGCCAACCTGGCCGGGGTGCTGGTGGAAATGTTTCGACTGGCGTTGGCGCTGGGCGTGGCTGTAATCCTGGCGATGTTCTGTCTGCGTTTTGAGTGGGTCAACAAGGCCCTGCTGAAACGCAGTTATATTGAACCGATACAGGATTTCTTCCGGCGTTATGGCTGGTCTTTGGCCTGGTTGCTGCTGGCGCTGGTGGGGCTGTACCGCATTTCAGATATAGTGCTTGGCGTCATCGCCAATGTGTTCTACCAGGATATGGGCTTCACCAAGCCGCAAATCGCCACGGTGGTTAAAACCTTTGGTTTGTTTATGACCCTGCTGGGTGGTTTTCTCGGTGGTCTGCTGGCCGTGCGCTACGGCGTGATGCGGATTTTAATGCTGGGTGCCATCCTATCAGCAGCGACTAATTTGCTGTTTATGTTGCTGGCCGGGATGGGCAATGAAGTCTGGATGCTGTACGTGGTGATATCTGCGGATAACCTGTCGGGCGGGCTGGCCAGTGCGGCATTTGTAGCGTTTCTATCGAGCCTGACCAACATCTCCTTTACCGCCGTGCAATATGCGATTTTCTCCTCGTTGATGACCCTGCTGCCGAAAATGCTGGGCGGCTATTCAGGCACCATGGTGGATGCGATTGGCTATCAGGGCTTCTTTTTAGCCACTGCCCTGATGGGGCTGCCGGTATTGTTGCTGATTATACTGGCTAACAAACGCTTTAACCTGGAACAGTCATGAGCCTCAGAAATCTGCTTTTCCTGTTGTTGATTGGCCTGTTTGTCTGGCAATGCCGGGCAGCGGAAACTGTCAGTCTCGGCCCGGGAGTCAAAGTGCCGGCCTCTCCTGAGCAGTCGGCTATCCGCGGTGGTGAGACATTTGAGTTTAATGATTATCTGATTACGCCGCTCGCTGACTTTTCGCTCGAGGCCAAGGTCCTATCGCGGGAAGATTATTTTCTGGACAGGGAAAGTGAGCTGGCACCAACCGATCTGGCACTGGGCTGGCAGCAGATGTCCGATGAGACAGTGTTGTCACAAATCGACATCAGTCAGTCCGGTCGCTGGTATCACTGGCGGGTGAAAGAGTTTCCCATCCCGCGGCGGGCAATAGAAACCCAGAGTGCCAATATGCACATGGTGCCAGCCGATGAGCAGGTCGCGGTCATGCTGGATATGGTTAAACCGGGGCAGCTGATCCGACTGCAGGGCCAGTTGATCAAGGCCGAAAGCTACGACGGCTGGCACTGGCAGAGCTCGCTGTCTCGCGAGGATACCGGAGCCAGCGCCTGTGAGCTGGTGTATGTAACCTCGCTGGATATCCTGTCGCCTTAACTCGCCTTTTTCGCCAGTTGATAGCAAGGGCGATAGGCCTTTTTATCCTGACCCAGTTTCATCCGTTTTTCATGGACGAAGATACTCAGGATTTCATCTATCGCCTGCATGATCGCCGGATCACCATCGATGATATACGGTCCATGTTTGGCGACTTCACGAATACCAAAGGCTTTAACGTTACCGGCGACAATGCCGGAAAAGGCTGACCGAATCTGACTGGCCAGCTCATGTTTAGGCAACGCCGGGTCAAGTTTCAGTGCCGCCATATTCTCGTGGGTGGGCACAAACGGGAATTGCAGAATCGGGTCGATATTGAGCTGCCAGTTGAAGTAGTAGGCATCCTGGCTGGCATAGCGATCGCGATGAACCTTCTCCACGGCTTCACGGATTTCGGTGCCGACCTGCCCCGGGTCGCCGATAATAATTTTATAGAGACTGGCGACATCATCACCCAGACACTGACGCAGGAAGCGATCCAGGGTATTGAAGTAGTCACGGCAGCATTCCGGTCCCGCAAACACTAGCGGAATACCCTGACGGTTGTCCGGATGTAGCAGGATGCTGAGCAGATACATAATCTCCTCGACCGTACCGACGCCACCGGGGAAGACGACAATGGCATGACCCAGACGCACAAAGGCTTCCAGCCGTTTTTCGATGTCGGGCATAATCACCAGTTCATTCACTATCGCATTGGGCGATTCGGAAGCGATAATGCCGGGTTCGCTGATGCCGATATAACGACCGTTTTTGATTTGCTGCTTGGCGTGGCCTACCGCGGCGCCTTTCATCGGTCCTTTCATCGCGCCGATACCGCAGCCGGTAATAATATCGAGACCGCGCAGACCTAATTCATAGCCAACATGTTTGGCGTAATCATATTCCTCACGCGGAATCGAGTGACCGCCCCAGCAGACCACAAGGTTGGGTGACACCCCCGGCCGCACCACGCCGGCATTACGCAGAATCCGGAACACCTTGTCAGTGATCATGGCCGGATCATCGGCTTCTTCGGCCAGGATTTTGAAATCGGTGTAGACGATATCGCGCAGTACCGATGACAGATGCTCCTGAATACCGCGGATGATTTTGCCATCAACAAAGGACTGGGCCGGCGCATTGAGAATCTCCAGCATCACGCCGCGCGGTTGCGGTTTCAACTGGATATTGAAGTCGGAGAAGGTTTTGAATATTTCCTCAGCATCATCCTGCTCACTGTCTGTATTCAGAATAGCGAGGGCGCAGTCACGAAACAGGCGGTGCAGATCCGCACGCGGGTTGCTCAGCTTGTAGATTTCATCCTGTGACAGCAGGTTGAGACTGCGAACCGGGCGAATAGTGGTCCGGGCGACTTTGTTCATGCATTAACCTTTGTTGTTGTCATAGTTTGATGCTCCCACTGTTGTTGCGGTGAAGCAATCCCCGCGCTTAAAAATAACCATTTTTGTGAACTGGCTCAGTGGCTGAGACTTTTACTGGCGAGTTTGACGCCCGGGTCATCAGGATCGTTACGCAGCTTGAAACCCAGCTCCTCAGCCAGGCGCTGCATATTGATGTTGGTTGAGAGAATTTCCCCGTTCATACGGCTGAATCCCTGTTGACGGGCACTGGCAATCAGAGCCTTCATCAGTCGGGAGCCGATACCGCGGTGTTGCCACTCATCAGCGACCACCAGGGCAAATTCACAACTTTTGCCATCCGGGTTCATGGTGTAACGGGCAACGCCGACTTCGGTTTCCTCGTCATCAATATCAGTCACCGCAATCAGGGCGAGCTCCCGGCTGTAATCCAGCTGGGTAAAGCGGATCAACATATCCTGAGTCAGTTCATTCAACCGCTGCATAAAGCGGAAATAACGAGATTCTGCGGACAGCTTGCGGAAGAAATCCTGCTCGATCATGGCATCTTCGGGTCGGATTGGCCGGATAGTGATATTGCTGCCATCGGGTAACTGATCCAGCGTGATCAGTTGATTGGGATAGGGATGAATTGCCAGATGATCGTATCGGTTGATACCGACCGGCTGGTGGCCGACTTCAATGCGGGCATCCAGCGCCATCACCCCTTTTTCATCGGCGATCAGCGGATTGATATCCAGCGACAGTAGTTCGGGCAGTTCACAGACCATTTCCGAGACGCGCAGTAACACCTGTATCAATGACTCGCGGTTGATTGGCGGCAGGCCGCGGAATTCGCCCAACAGGCCGGAAATTTTGGTTTCGGCAATCAGCCGTTCGGCCAGGAAGTGATTCAACGGGGGCAGGGCGATAGCGCGGTCCTGCAATACTTCAACCTTGATGCCTCCGGCACCGAACACAATAGCCGTACCGAACACCGGGTCACGACTGGCACCGACCAGTAATTCCCGCCCCGAAGGCGTCACATACATCGGCTCGACGGTAACATGAGTGGCATAGGGATTGCCCTGATTCACGTGCACCTGTTCCAGCAACTCGTTATAGGTGGTGCGAACTGCGGGGGCATTGCTGATGTTGAGACGAACGCCGCCGACTTCGGTTTTGTGGACAATCGACGGCGAACTGATTTTCATTACCACCGGATAACCCAGTGTTTCGGCCGCGACCAGCGCTGCATTAGCGCTGTTACAGTCGATACTGAAGCTGACCGGAATATTAAAGGCCTTGAGTAAAGCCCGTGATTCAGTGGTGCTTAGGGTCTGACGACCTTCGGCCAATACGCTTTCAATGATGAGCCTGGCGCCCTCAACATCGGGTGCACTGTGTGAGGCCAAGGGGCCTGGCACCTGCAGCAATAACTGCTGGTTATCATGAAAGCGTGACAGACAGGCAAAGGCCTCCACCGACGACTCCGGGTTACTGAAACTGGGCAGATGATGCCGGGCAAAAAGCTTGTCGGCGCCGGCAATCAGATTCTCCCCCATCCAGCAGGCTAATACCGGTTTGGACTGACCCTTTTGTGCCTCAATCACGGCTTCAGCACAGGCATCCGGATCGGTCATCGCCTGCGGGGAAAGCATCACCAGTACGCCGTCGACATTGTCATCAGCCAGGCAGGTTTTGACCGCATGCTGATAACGCTCTGGCGAGGCATCGCCCAGAATATCGACCGGATTGCGCTGCGACCAGTGCGCTGGCAGAGACCGATCCAGCGAGCTAATCGTCTCTGCCGATAATTCAGCCAGTTCGATATTGAGATCGACAGCACGATCAGTGGCCATCACGCCCAGGCCACCACCGTTAGTGACAATGGCCAGCCTGCGGCCATTGACCCGGCTTGGCGTAGACAGGATTTCTGCGGCAGCAAATAACTGCTGAATACTGTCAGCCCGCACCACACCGGCGCGTTTGAGGGCGGCATTGAATACATCATCGCCTCCGATCATGGCCCCGGTATGGGTGACTGCTGCCTGGGAGGCAGCCAGATGACGGCCGGCCTTAATCACAACCACCGGTTTCATTCGAGAGGCGATTCTCAACCCACTCATAAAACGGCGGGCATCGCGAATGCCCTCGACATAGAGCAGAATGCTCTGGGTTTTAGGATCCTGAGCGAGATAATCCAGTAGATCGCCAAAATCGATATCGGCCGCATTTCCCAGGGAAACAATGGTGGAGAAACCGACATCATTGGCGCAGGCCCAGTCGAGA
>JABURN010000190.1 GCA_014762585.1 Methylophaga sp. | reverse complement strand
ATTGCGGCACCAACTCAAAAGCAAGGTTCTGAAACACCAGAACGGGACGGCCGGATGCCACTTCCCTGAGAATGTCACCCAGGTTACTGGCGAGTTTGTAGGTCAGTAAATCGTAGCTTCGGGCTGTGGCAATCATCTCAATTTGCAGACTGCCTTTACGAGAGGGGATGTAGACTCTGTCTACCAGAGCATCAGGTTTAACATCCACACCCTGGCGGGTGAGCATTGTCGCCAGAGCAGCAGGGCCACACTGATATTTTTCCTGTGGGAAAAACGCGACTTCTGTGAGTTCATGGCTGAGAGGAATGCCTGCCGGCGGTTCACTACTTAGGCGCTTAGTCTGAGGTGTGCCGGCACAGGCGCTGAGTAAGAGGATAAAAAAAGCGCCAGACAAGAGCCTGGCGCTTTTCGATAGCTGACCTCGCAGCATCTTAATGATTAATGTTGTGGACGAAACCAAATACATCAGTAGCGCCCAACATATCAGTCACTACAAGTACGACAAAGACAACCAGCAAAGCTCCAATGATGCCGCTACCTGCCGGCATTTGTTCAAATTCCTGCTGAATTTGAGCCAGTTCCTGCTGATTCATTTGCTGGATGCGTTGTTTGGCATCATCGATATTGACGCCAGCAGCAACCAGTTTGTCCTGTACCTCCTGTTTATCGAGTTCACTCAAAATCTTTGTTTTGGTGAGTTCCTGCTGTGAACTGGCAAGTAACTGATCGTTATCCACCATCGCTGCTTGCAGCGGAGCCGTGTGGATGCTCAGTAGAGCCAGGATCGAGAGGATAGGTACTACTTTTCCGAGGCGTCTGAAGAAATTCATAGTTACTCCTTTTCAAAGATTTGGAGAGTAGGGTTATGAACAACCGTACAATCCAACGTTAACAAAAGCTTAGGTCGATTGCGAGAAATAAGTCATAGCCCAATCAGGCTTTGCAATGATGAAACAGAGCAGGGCTTGCAGCCTGCTGACATTAGTGATTAATGTCGTTCACAAAGCCGAATACATCTGTTGCACCGAGCATGTCGGTCACCACAAGTACGATAAAGACAACCAGCAAAGCGCCAACGATGGGCCCAACGACACCGCCACTACCTGCAGGCATGTTTTCAATATCCTGGGCGACTTGAGCCAGTTCCTGCTGGGTCATTTGGTCAATACGTTGTTTGGCATCATCGATATTGACGCCCATGGCAAGCAGCTTGTCCTGGACGTGCTGACGATCCAGCTGGGTAAGGATTTCCTGTTTGCTCATTTGCATCTGAGACTGCGAGATGAGGCGGTCATTATCGACCATGGCTGCTTGCAGGGGGGCAATGTTCATACTGAACAGGGCCAATATTGAGAGTATTGGAACGAGTTTTGTGAAGCATCTGAAGAAATTCATGGGACTCTCCTTATCAAACATTGAACACAAGATAACCTGACAGGCAGCTTGGCTAAATTGATGGAGATGAAGATTCTAGAGTCCAGGCATTCAGGTTATTCTTAAACTGTTCGACAGATTAGCAAGGGCGAAAATTCAATGCTGAGAACTTATTCAAATTTAGTGCACCAAGTTGTCCATGCGTTAAAGTAAGCGATCACGAACACCAATCAGAAGGAAATGCTATGTCAGCCGAGTTTTCTTTGCCTGAAAACTGGAGCGAGGCTTTGTTATCAGCCTCCACTGAAATTCAAGATACGGCAGAAACAGTACTGACCCTGAGTGATTTCGTCAGTCAGTGGGGGCAAAGACAAACGGAACAACTGACGACTTTGTTGAGCTCCGGGATTCTTGAACAAAAGCTCGACAAAGCGGCTTTTGAAAACAAGCTGGCCCAACAGCTGGCTGATGTCAGTGATGAGCATGCCCTGCAACGTGAACTGCGTTTTTTTCGTCAACAGCAAATGGTGCGCATTATCTGGCGGGATTTGGCGGGTTGGGCGGATCTGGCTGAAACCATGGCCGATCTGTCTGCTATGGCTGATGTCTGCATTCAACAGAGTCTGAAATTGCTGCATGAATGGCAAAAGGCCCTGTATGGCCGTCCCTGCGATGAAGAGGGCAATGAGCAGGAACTGGTTGTGCTGGGCATGGGCAAGCTGGGCGCTGGGGAGCTGAATCTCTCTTCGGATATCGATCTGATTTTCACTTTCCCGGAGGAAGGCGAGACCCGTGATGGCCGCAAGACGCTGAGCAATGAAGAGTTTTTTACCCGGCTGGGCCGTAAACTGATTCAGGCGCTGGATAATCAGACGGCGGATGGATTTGTATTTCGCGTGGACATGCGCCTGAGGCCTTTCGGTGAGAGCGGGGCACTGGCATCCAGTTACGAAGCCATGGAGGAGTATTACCAGACCCAGGGTAGGGAATGGGAACGCTATGCCATGATCAAGGCGCGCGCAATCACCGGCAGTGATGAGGCCCGAAAAGCTTTGTCGGATATGTTGCGTCCCTTTGTCTACCGCCGCTATCTCGATTACGGCATGTTCGATTCATTGCGGGAAATGAAGTCGATGATCGCCGGCCAACTGCACCGCCGAGGCATGGAGGACAACATCAAGCTGGGCGCAGGTGGTATTCGTGAAATTGAATTTATCGGCCAGGTGTTTCAACTGATTTATGGTGGTCGTGACAAGCCGCTGCAGCAA
>JABURN010000233.1 GCA_014762585.1 Methylophaga sp. | reverse complement strand
ATGTTAAAAATGCTTCGTGAGAAGCCAATTTGATGTCCTTAACTTCCTAAGACCCTTATCTATTGCATCGATTCTTTTTCGGAAGGCATCGTAGCTGAGTATGGGGATTTCAAGGCCGGTTTTCTGTTTGTATTGCCATGCATACAAACGTAACTGTTTATATGCGTTCATGTAGTTAGACTGTTCCTTAGTCAGAAAAGTATTGATAGCTTTTTCGGTGAGTTTCTCAGATGAATCACTGAATCTGGGTGTTCTATTACCTCGTTTTCTAGATTCACCAATCAATGAAATCAGGTCTCTACCTGATGCTTCATAATCTTTTTGCCAACGCTTAATAGTTGCCCAGGAACGAGGAGGTTTTTCGTCGCCAATTTTAGAAGCAACCCTCAATATGAAGTCTTTTTTGGCCTCTGCCGTTTTTAAATTTGGAGTAAATTCTTCGAGTGCCTCAAGGTAGGCTAGTTTCTTGAAGGCTCGCGATTTTTCGGCAGCGGTATATGAGGTGAAATCGATTTCTAATGGACTTTGTTGGTTATTAGATAAGTCAACTTCATCCTCGTCCAAGAATTCAATTAGACCACTTCTATAAGCAGTGAGGATTTCATGCTCACTGACATAACGGAGTTGACTGGTATTCAAACTCGTTATTCCGAGAGCTTGGCGATTTAGGGTTTCAGTGATTTTGTAAATTTGGCCATCGTACCTGATTAAGCCACCAGTTGAGAGAGTGAAGCTTTTCATTGATTGCGCGCCTCACTTAAGGTCAGAACTGTCTCAAACGATAAAGGGCTGCTGGTATCGAAAGTGAAAATTTTATTTGATATGCATGAATAACAGTCGATCAGCGCCAATGAATAGTTTTGGGCAAGACTGACTAGCTCTTGAAATATTATTGATGTGTTTCCTTTAGCCTTAAGTTCTTTGACTAACAGGCCAACTTTCTCACGATCGTACTGGTGAATAATGTAGCGGTAGAGGAGTTTTAGGTTGCTTAAGATCGGTTCTACCCGGAGCTGTGAATCAGTCACAACACTATAGTCAAAACCATCAGTGTGCATTTGGGCTTTGATTGCAGCCGTTTTCTCAATGAATTCGGTCTTCTTGGTAACATGCAAAGGCTTTATTTCGACGAACTTACGCTTAGGTGTCGAATATCGAAATATTTCAAAATCTGGAAAGTGATATTTGTATTTGTCTTCTCGAGTGTACCGGTAGCGGGTGGGCTGTGATGTATAGCCCCTTACATCATCATCAAACTCCAAATAATACATAAAGTCGCGTTCTATCTGCGATTCCCACTCCACAAGAACCTGCATCTTGGCACTCATAAAGCTACCAATAACGTTTTTGCGACCTTTTTTATGAATTGACCTTGCCGGCTTACTCATCATTCATACTCCCTCATCCCAACATCAGGCTATAACATCGGTTATGAGGGAGCAAGAATAATCTATTTTATGGTCGTTTTTTTACAAGTTATGGTCGTACCTACAATCCTCAAATGATCAGTCCCATTTAAGACCCGCACCAGTCTGATACTCGGTGACTTTGGTCTCGAAGAAATTCTTCTCCTTACGCATATTGGCCTGTTCATCGAGCCAGGGCAGAGTGGCTTCGGCACCGGGGAACGGTTCTTCAAAGCCCAGCTGTTTGGCACGACGGTTGGCGGTGTAACGGAACTGGCCGTGATGCATTTCTTTTGAGTAACCCAGGATTGGGTCACGCAGAATGTAACCGGCATAGGTTTCTTCGGCTGCGTCGGCTTCTTCAAACATGGTCTGGATTTTCTTCGGATCCAGTTTGACGTTTTCTTCTTTAATGATCTGCTTGCAGACGCGAATACCGAACGAGGCGTGCATGACTTCGTCACGCATGATGTATTGCAGTTGTTCGGCGGTGCCTTTCATCAGGCCGCGACGTTGCAGGGCGAAGATCGGCGAGAAGCCGTTATAGAACCAGGCGCCTTCAAAGATGCCGCCGAAGAAGGCGTAGGACATCACGAAGTTTTCCAGTTCGTCACGGTCACGCAGGTCGATGTCGCTGCGCAGCACGGTGTTCAGGCGGTCATTGGCCAGTTTGATCTTCTGGTAAATCTCGGGCACCACGCGGTAGCGGTTGTAGATTTCCGACTGATCCAGGCCGATGGTTTCGATACAGTGCTGGTAGGTCCAGGTGTGCAGGGCTTCTTCATAGACCTGACGGGCCTGGTAAATTTGCAGCTCAGGCGCCGCCATTTTTTCCATGACCGCCAGACCGATATTACGCATGGCGAGAATATCGGAGGTGGTCAGGTAGGACAGCACGTTTTCATAGAAGTGGCGTTCTTCCATCGTCAGTTTGTGACGATAGTCGTGAACGTCCTGCGCCATGTTGATATCCAGTGGCGTCCAGTGGTTTTTGTTGGCGTTGAGGAAGTAGTTCCAGGCCCAGGGATACTTGAACGGTGCCAGCTGGTTAATGTCGGTGTCGCCGTTAACGACGCGTTTGTCATCGACATTGACCGGCTTGGCGTTGCTCAGAGGCATCGCTTTGACCTCAGCCGAAGCGGGTGCTTCGGTGAGGTCATTGGCTGCAGGGGCTGCAGCTTCGGCCTGTTCTGCTCTCTCTTCTTCTTGTTTAGCCTCAGCGGTACCGGCTATCGGTGCTGAGAATGGATCATCCCAATTCAACATTACTGACATGCCTCGCAATCTGGTTCCAAAATTGAGCACGCTTTCGGTGCTTCCATACCTTCACCCAAAAACTCTTCGGCTTCGGCAACAGTGCTGGTCAGGGTCGCGCCAGTTGTGGCGGCACTGGCAACAGGCGCAGCGGTCGGGCCGGAAGCAACCGGTTTAGGACCACTTGGCTTTTCGGCAGATGGTGGCGGGGTCGGAGCAGAGCTTGTTTTTTCAGCACCGGTCGCACCCATCGAGCGCAGGTAGTAAGTGGTTTTGAGACCACGTACCCAGGCCAGTTTGTACAGGTTGTCCATCTTCTTACCTGATGGTTCTGCCATGTAAAGGTTGAGGCTCTGTGCCTGGTCGATCCATTTCTGACGACGGGAAGCGGCTTCAATCAACCAGCGGGCATCCATTTCGAATGCGGTGGTGTAAAGCGCTTTCAGTTCATCAGGAATACGATCGATGGCTTGCAGGCTGCCGTCGAAGTATTTCAGGTCGTTAATCATCACTTCGTCCCACAGGTCGCGTGCTTTCAGGTCTTCAACCATGTAGGGGTTGATGACGGTGAACTCACCGGACAGGTTCGATTTGACGAAGATGTTCTGATACGTCGGTTCGATTGACTGGCTGACACCACAGATGTTGGAGATGGTGGCAGTCGGTGCAATCGCCATGGTGTTTGAGTTACGCATGCCCTGACGTTTGATCTTGTCACGCAGCATATCCCAGTCCATGGTTTGGCTTTCGTCCTGTTGCAGGTATTCGCCGCGGGCCTCTTTCAACAACTTGATAGAGTCGATTGGCAGAATGCCTTTGCTCCACAGGCTGCCTTCATAAGACTGGTACTTGCCGCGCTCTGCAGCCAGGTCTGAAGAGGCTTCAATCGCGTAGTAGCTGACCGCTTCCATTGATTCATCAGCGAACTTGACCGCTTCTTCAGAGGCATACGGCATACGCAGTTTGTACAGCGCATCCTGGAAGCCCATGATGCCCAGACCGACCGGACGGTGCAGCAGGTTAGAGTGACGCGCCTGCGGCACGCTGTAGTAGTTGTACTCGATGACGTTGTCGAGCATGCGCATCGCGGTACGAATGGTTTTCTGCAGCTTGTCTTTGTCGAGATTACCGTTCTCGTCGATGTGCTTGACCATGTTGACCGAGCCCAGGTTACAGACTGCAATCTCTTTGTCAGAGGTATTCAGCGTAATTTCTGTACACAGGTTGGAGCTGTGAACGACGCCGACATGTTGCTGCGGGCTGCGGATGTTACATGGATCTTTGAATGTGACCCATGGGTGACCGGTTTCGAACAGCATGCCCAGCATCTTGCGCCACAGGTCGACGGCGGGCAGTTGCTTGAAGTTACGGATTTCACCACGGGCGGCTTTTTCTTCGTACTCGGTGTAGGCCTTTTCAAATGCCAGACCGGTCAGGTCGTGCAGGTCTTCCACTTCTTCCGGTGAGAACAGGGTCCATTGTCCTTCTTCAGCAACACGCTTCATGAACAGGTCAGGAATCCAGTTAGCGGTGTTCATGTCGTGGGTACGACGACGGTCATCACCGGTGTTCTTTCGCATATCGAGGAATTCTTCGATATCGATGTGCCAGGTTTCGAGGTAGGCACAGACCGCACCTTTACGTTTACCACCCTGGTTCACCGCAACCGCCGTGTCGTTGGCGACTTTCAGGAACGGGACAACACCTTGTGATTTACCATTGGTGCCTTTGATATGGGCGCCCAGACCACGGACACGGGTCCAGTCGTTACCCAGACCACCGGCAAATTTGGACAGCAGGGCGTTATCGCGAATCGCGCTGTAAATGCCGCTCAGGTCATCAGGTACGGTTGTCAGGTAGCATGAAGACAACTGCGGACGCAGGGTGCCTGAATTGAACAGGGTCGGGGTAGAGCTCATGAAGTCAAAGCTTGAGAGCAGGTTGTAGAACTCAATCGCCCGTTCTTCACGGTCGATTTCGTTAATGGCCAGACCCATCGCGACACGCATGTAGAACGCCTGTGGCAGTTCAAAGCGGGTGCCGTCATGGTGAATGAAGTAACGGTCGTACAGGGTTTGCAGGCCGAGGTAGGTGAATTCGAAATCGAGTTCCGGTTTCAGCGCTTTACCCAGGCGTTCCAGATCGAACAGGCCCAGTTCAGAGTCAACCAGTTCGTGTTCAATCGCGGCATGAATGTAGGTTTTGAAATAGTCCGGGTAGATATCGGCCATTTCACTTTGCTTGGCTTGTCTGTAAGTTTTGTAGACAAAGCTCAGGGCTTCACGACGGATACCGTCCATCAGCAGGCGAGCGGCCAGAGTGCTGTAGGCGGGATCCTTTTCGATGAAGGTACGGGCGCCCATGACCAAGGCTTTTTCTACGTCAGACGACTTCACGCCATCGAACAGGTTACGCTGGGTGTCACGCAGAATGCGGTCACGATCGACTTCTGCCAGACCGACACAGGCTTCGGTGATAAGGTCGTGCAGACGGTCGATATCCAGCGGTTGGCGAGTGCCGTCAGCGGCGGTGACATGCAGGGTCGTCTCGTTCGCTGGTGATGGATGTTTTTTCTCTTCTTCGGCGCGTTTTTCAGCTTGTTTCTCACGATATAGAACGTAAGAACGGGCCACTTTGTACTCACCGGCACGCATCAGTTGCAGTTCAACCTGGTCCTGGATGTCTTCGATGTGGACCGTACCACCCTCGTCCAGACGACGCAGCAGGTTATCGGTGATTTGTTCGGTCAGTTCTTTAACGGTGTCATGAATGCGACGACTGTCTTTGGCTGATTCGCCCTCGACGGCCAGAAAGGCCTTGGTCATCGCCACAGCAATCTTGCTGCTGTCAAAGTCGGTGACTTTGCCGTTACGACGGATAACGCTGTAGCCGCTTTCGGCAGAGGCGTTGTTAATGGATTGTGCTGGTTCGCTCGCCATAATGAATTCCCTGCATATTTGGTGAAAAATCAAAAATCATGAAAACCACTAGAGATTGTGGTTTTGAAATGATTGAACCACAAGATAGTGTGTTTTTGAAGCCTTGGCAAGTGGAAAAGTTGCACATAAATTGTGCACTTTTTGTGGATAAGTAGCAGGTGATCCCGACGTAGCGTAGCAGGGCTGCCCGCTCCCGGGATTTGGGCGATTTTGGTGCTGAAAAAATAAATTTTTCAGAGGTGATAAAAAAGCATTTTTTGCCTGACTGGAGTCAGGGGCTCGCAATCATACTGTCGCCGGTGGCAGAAAACAACCACCGACGACATCATCAGTATGAAGTTACATTGTGATCAGAGTGTGTCAATGACAGAAATTGCTGTCGGGCTAAGCAGTTGTCGCGCCCGTTGCTGATGATCACGATCACTGGCCTGAACAATAACAGCCCACTTATTATCTTTTGTGGCCTCCATTGTTTCGTTGATCAGCGGATCGTGGTCTGGACGAATGGTAAAGGCGCCTGCGACAATCAAACCCAGAAAGGTACCGACCATAGCCAGTGCGAGGTAGGTGAGCAGCGGGCTGGATTGGGCAAAGGTTGGTCCCATCGTTGTCACAATGGCTGCCAGCACCACACCACCGATTAAACCGGCTGCACCCATAATGTAGTGGGACAGAATGAGTTCTTTACCGATGGCCTTGGTTTCCGGTTCCAGTCGATCCTGTAAATGGGTATCACCGGGTTTAAGTAACTGCACTTCCTCAGAGTGGAAGTGACCCTCATCGATCAGAGATTCTTCAGCGTGTTTAGCCTGATCTTCTGTTTCAAAAATCCCTGCGACAGTATGCGGGCGTTTTTCATAGTTCATTTTCATATCTTTCATCATACCTCCTGAATGATTCGGGATATGCCCTTACTATGGCTGACAATAAAAAAACCGCAGAAATCCTTCTCTGCGGCAGGGGAAATCGATTTGAAATTGATTTAACGCTGACTGACCTGGAATACGCCCACCAGTTGGGTCAGCTTCTGCGCGGTGTTTCTGACCATGACTGAACGCTGCTGTAGTGCGTCGATAGCCTGTGTCATCAGACCGGCTGACTGGCCGACATCACGAGCAGTCTCGCCGTGGATCTGACTGTTCTGGTCCAGTTGTTTGATGGTGGCAAACATCTGCTCTACCAACTGATGCAGTTGCGTGTTTTCTGAAGAGGCTTCTTCGGTTTTTTTGAGGCTGCGATCAACATTATCGACGCCGGATTCCATAAACTTCACCGCTTCTAGTGTCTCTGACTGAATGGTTTCGATCATCTTCTGGATTTCTTCGGCTGAATTGGCGGTGCGGGAGGCAAGACCTCTGACCTCGTCAGCGACCACCGAGAAACCGCGACCATGTTCACCGGCACGCGCGGCTTCGATGGCGGCATTGAGTGCGAGCAGGTTGGTCTGATTGGTGATTTCGGAAATGACGCCGATGATATTGCCGATTTCAGCGGTGCGGCTGTGCAGGTTCTGTACTGCCTTGGCCGAGGTTTCAACTACATCGCGGATTTCCTGGGTGCCATCACGAACTGACTCGAACTGAATCCGGGCGTCACGGACGACTTCATCCATCGCCTGTTTCATTGATTCAGCCGTATTGGAAGCGCTGCCAATGTCGTTGATCTGCACTTCCAGCAAATGCAGCATCTTATCGATGGCTTCAGCCACTTCATTGGAAACAACAAAGGCTTCACGGTTGGTTTCCAGCATGGCTTCGTTGGTCTGGCTGACATTACTGCTGGTTTTGATGACCTGACCGACAATGCCATCAAGGTTATCGATAAAGCTGTTGATCCAGCGGCCCATGTCACCGGTTTCGTCATTTTTCATCTGTCCTGTATCCAGGCGCTGGGCGAGATTGCCTTCCCCTTCGGCTATGGTTCGGATGACTTCCGTCATCTCATCCAGCCGGTTGGCGAGGGGATTGGTGGTGAAGGTTTTATAGAGCATGGCGATAATGACCAGCATGACCGTTGAAGTGCCGGCAATAGCCAAATCCGGCAAATCAGTCAGGATATGCAGGCCGGTATTGACGCCAAGCAGGGCTGCCATGGAATAAATAAAGCCTTTCATCAGGCTGACGTTGATTGAACGGCGACGGTAGACCTCTTCCAAATCGCCTTCGCACATCATGCCCCAGCGATCCGGGGAGCCTTTGAGCTGGAAGGTGACGCCTTTACCAATGACCGGGATATGACGATAGTCTGAATAACCGGGGTAAGTCACAAACAGATTACTGCCGTTTCTGATCGTTTCACGTACGCCGGGGTGTAGCTGACCGGTGGCTGGATCGGTGAAACGAATTTCAAACTCGGTGTGACGATTAACCCTGACTGTGCCGAATTTAGTGTGAATGCCGCTTTTCAGGTTCTCACCATGAGAGAAGGTATTGTCTTCAAAGCGTGAACGGGAGAGGGCGATACCCTGCTGCAGACCCGAGTCAAAACGTGAATCGACCATGAATATGTAGTTATCGCCTGATTCCGGGTAGATGTGACCAGCTTCACGCTGAATCAGATCACCCAATACATCGTTAGGCACGCGGCCACAGACTGCACCGACGACATTTCCCTCCACAGTCAGTGGCTGATAAAACATCAGCGTCGCTTCATCATGAAACTTGGAACTGGATGGGCCAATCTTCAGGGTGAGCTCATCGACATAGGGGCCATGCAGGAAGGCCTCATTGACGCCTTTCTCCACGGCTTTTTTATTCAGGTCATTTTGACCGATGTGAGCGCTGTAAGTGGACTGAATCACCGTGCCACTGGTGTCAATAACAAACAGTTCAGAAAAGTCCGGTGCGGCGCTGAGTCTATCGTTGAGGGCTGTGAGGTTGATATCCGGGTAGCTGCCTGACAGTTGTTCTGCGAGCAATTCCATTTGATCCCACTGGCTGCCAGCCCATTGCTGGAGCAGTTTGACACGGGTGGCGGCAATCCCTTCAAATGTTTTTTCAACAGCCTGATAATTGTGGCGGTTCAGGAAGCAGGACCGTAGCATGGCCAGTTTGCCAGTGCTGCCGAACCAGGGCAGCCATTTTTTCTCTGCCCGGCTGAGGTTCATGGAGAGGCTTTTTAGATTGCTCATTGTCTTTCTCTGTTGTTGTTACCAGTAAAGACAGAGCAATTACTTTGCCAGCTAACTAAATAGATGTTTTCTGTTGTTAATCTGATGCGCCGTCATCAAAACGGCGCACCAGAATAGTGCGAACAAGTTTGTTGAATATAAATCAGCGGTCCAAAACAGTGCTTGCATGTGCTTTCAACCCGTTGATTTTTAATAGGTATTTAAAGTGCCGATATAACTTCCTTAACCTCATCGACGTGTTCTTTGACTTTCACCTTACGCCACTCATGACGCAGCACACCCTCTTTATCAATTAAAAAGGTACTGCGTTCGATACCCGAGTGTTCTTTGCCATACATTTTCTTGAGTTTGATGACGTCAAACAGTTTGCATACGGCTTCATCCTCGTCTGATAGCAGATCAAAGGGGAAACACTGTTTCTCTTTGAAGTTTTCATGCTTTCTCAGGCTGTCTCGTGAAACACCCACAATGACCGTGTCATGCTGGTTGAAAAACTCAATATTGTCGCGGAAGTTCTGGCCTTCAGTGGTACAGCCTGGTGTGCTGTCCTTGGGATAAAAATAAATCAGTACGTTTTGACCTTTATAATCGGAGAGACGAAAGGTTTTATCGCCGGTGCTCGGCACTTCAAAGTCAGGGACCTTTTGTCCCACTGCAACTTGACTCATCTGATCATCCTGTTTTGAAACGATTTAGGGAGAAACGTACCTTACACAATCACCGCTGATCTTGTCATCAACATACAGGCAAAGTACCATGCCTGTTATTTTTCCGGAGTCTCATAAATTATGTATAGCGGCAGTATGGTAGCGCTTGTCACCCCCATGCATGAAGACGGTGCACTGGATGATGACAGCCTGCGAAAGCTGATTGAATTTCATATCAGCGAGGGAACTGATGCCATCGTCGCTGTGGGTACGACCGGTGAGTCTGCCACTTTGAGCGTCGAGGAGCACTGTGCGGTGATCCGCAAAGTGGTCGAGCAGGTCAACGGCCGCGTCCCGGTGATCGCCGGTACCGGTGCCAACTCCACTTCGGAAGCCATCGAACTTACACAATACGCCAAAGATCTGGGTGCAGATGCTGCCTTGCTGGTAGCGCCCTACTATAATAAGCCTACCCAGGAAGGTATGTATCTCCACTTCAAGGCTATCGCCGAAGCAGTTGATATTCCGCAAATTCTGTATAACGTACCCGGTCGCACCGCTTCTGACCTGGTGCCGGAAACAGTCGGGCGCTTGTCTGAAATTCGTAATATTATCGGTATCAAGGAAGCTTCCGGTGACGTTTCACGGGTTCAGCAAATTCGTCAGCTTTCGACCGAAGACTTTGAGATCTACACCGGCGAAGACGCCAATACCGTTGACTTTATCCTTGCCGGCGGTTGTGGTGTGATCTCTGTCACAGCGAATGTGGCGCCGAGGCTCATGCATGAAATGTGCATGGCAGCCATCAATGGTGACGAAGAAAAAGCAAGAGAAATTAATCAGAAATTGGTTGCCCTTCATCAATTTTTATTTGTCGAGGCTAACCCGATTCCTGTTAAATGGGCACTGGCTGAAATGGGAATGATTCCGAAAGGGATTCGTCTGCCCATGACGGTATTGTCGGAAAAATACCATCAGTCAGTGCGCGAGGCCCTCATTACGGCGGGTGTTCTGAATTAGAATAAATGGGTGAACTGTATTAAATGAACGCGAAACATTTCAAACAAACATCGCTGGTCGTCATGATGACGTCCGTATTGAGTGCTTGTGGCGCATTTTCTAACCTGGACGAAGTCGTTCCTGATAACACCCAGGAATATCGCCGTGCTGAAACCATGCCGCCGCTGGATGTGCCACCAGAACTGAGCACAAACCGCATCAACGATGATATCGCCGGTGAAAAAAATTCCACCGCCACTTATTCCGAGTTTGAGGAAGCCGCAAACAATCCACTCGCTGCCAAATACAACATCCAGCCTGATAAGAAACCTTCACTGGCTGGTGAAGGCGCGACCCGCCATCTGGTTGTGCCCGGTGAAAGAGACGTCACCTGGCAACGCATTCAGGACTTCTGGAAAACCCAGGGCCTGGCGATTGAGCGTATCGACAGCCGTATCGGTCTGATGGATACCACTCCGGATGCCGATGGCTATGCCTACCGCATTCGCATGGAACGCGGTGACAGCACCAAACAGTCCAAAGTGTACCTGAGCGCTGTTGATGAGACCCGCACTAACTCGCAGAAGAATGAAGCGACTCTGCGCCAACTGGCTGATTACCTCGGCACACTGTACCAGGAAGATGTGCAGGAAATGCGAATCGCCCAGCCGGCACCACCACCGGAAGAAACAGCCCGCGTTCTGCTGATTGACGAAGAGGGTGGTCAACAAAGTCTGTTTATCGAACAGGACTTCCAGACAGCCTGGCGTCGCGTCGGTCGCGTGTTGGATAGCAAAGGTTTCTCTGTTGAAGACCGTGACCGCAGTCTTGGTCACTACTTCGTCCGCTACATCGATCCATTCAAGGAAATTGAGCAGGAAGAAGAAGGTTTCTTCAGCGGCCTCGCTTTCTGGCGCGATGAAGTGGAAGAAAAACCGGAAGAGTATTACTACATCAAGCTGATTTCAGAAGCGTCAGACACCCGTGTGGTGGTATTGGACGCGGAACAAAAACGCACTTCCAGTGACACCGCCAAACGTCTGCTGAACCTGATTCAGGAGCAGCTTGCACCCTAATGCGTTTTGCTTCCCTCGGTAGCGGTAGTCGAGGCAATGCAACCATAGTCACGCACGGAAAAACCACACTCATGATTGATTGTGGTTTTTCTGCTCGTGAGGCCGAGAAAAGACTGCAGCAGCTTGATATTGATGCCCGCTCGCTGACGGCGATACTCATTACCCATGAGCACGCCGATCATATGGCCGGTGTCAGGGTGATGGCGCGCAAGCACCGCCTGCCCGTGTATGCCACGCCCGGTACGGCCGGTTGTCTGCCTGCAGATATTAGTGCCCATATCCGTGAGTTCAATTGCCACGAACGCTTTACGATTAACGACATTGAAGTGGAACCTTTCCCGGTGCCACACGATGCCCGTGAACCCAGCCAGTTTGTTTTCGGCAGTGGTCAGCATCGGCTGGGCTTACTGACTGATGTTGGCTCCATTACGCCGTTGATTGAAGACACCCTCAATGCCTGTGACGGCCTGCTGCTGGAGACCAATCATGATGTCACCATGCTGGAGCAGGGAGAATACCCGGAGCATCTGAAACGTCGGGTCGGTGGCAGACTCGGGCATTTAAATAACGTGCAATCTGCGACATTACTTGAGAAAATTGACACCTCGAAATTGCAGCACATCATGGCGATGCATATCTCGGAAAAGAACAACTGTCCGTCGATTGTCGTCCCGTTACTGGCCAAAGCCCTGCAGTGTGAAGAAAACTGGATAGGTGTCGCTGAACAGGATGCCGGTTTTGGCTGGCGCGAACTGGTCACCCGATAAAGAGAATAGCAATGGAAAAGAAACAAGAACTGTATTCAGGCAAGGCGAAGAGCGTTTTTGCCACTGATGACAATGATTACGTGGTCCTGAGCTTCAGAGACGACACTTCCGCTTTTGACGGGGAAAAGGTTGAACAGCTGAGCCGCAAAGGTGAGGTAAATAATCGATTCAACGCCCACATCATGCAGTATCTCGCCGATAACGGTATCCCCACCCATTTCGAAAAGCTGCTCAATGAGACCGAATCACTGGTTAAGAACATGAAGATGATTCCGGTTGAGTGTGTGGTGCGGAACGTGGCATCCGGCAGTCTGGTTCGTCGCTTGGGTGTTGAGGATGGCATGGAATTGAATCCGCCGGTGTTTGAGTTCTTCCTCAAAAATGACGCGCTGCATGACCCCATGGTTAATGAGTATCACATTGAGACTTTCGGCTGGGCTAAAGCCGAAGATGTCAAGAAAATGAAAGAGTTAACATTCAAAGTTAATGAGCTTTTGAATAAGCTGTTTGCGGATGCAGGCATGATTCTGGTCGACTACAAACTGGAATTCGGCTTATTCAAAGGTGCGGTTTATCTGGGTGATGAATTCAGTCCTGATGGCTGTCGTCTGTGGGATGCACAGACGCGCAAGAAGCTGGATAAGGATCGTTTCAGACAAGGGCTGGGCGGTGTCATTGAAGCCTATGAAGAGGTCGCTCAACGCATCGGTGTGCCGCTGTGATATCTGCTTTTCTGGAATAAGCTAATAAACCCTGAGCCTAGCTCGGGGTTTTTTGTTTTTTGAAATTTATCACAACAAACTATGGTGAAAATCAGGTCTTTTATTTGTCTTAGTATGATACCTTGAAACAAAGCTAACAATTGGTGCATTTATGCTAACGCCAGATAAACCGGCTGATGAAGAAGAGAGAATCGCCACGCTGAGATCCCTGAACCTACTTGATTCAGAGAGGGATGAGCGTTTTGACAGACTCACTCGACTGGCTTTGCATGTATTCGAAGTCCCAATCGCCTTAGTTAGCCTGGTTGATGAGAACCGTCAGTGGTTTATGTCATGTCAGGGTATTTCAGTAACGCAAACGGACAGAGATATTTCGTTTTGTGGTCACGCCATTCTGGGGGATGATGCATTCGTCATTCAGGACACTCATCAAGATCCGCGTTTTGCAGATAATCCATCGGTCATTGGTGAACCTTTCGTCCGCTTCTATGCGGGTTATCCCATTCGCTATCTCAATGGCAAAAAGCTAGGCACACTGTGTCTGGTTGATTCAAAGCCAAGGCATTTCAGTGAACGTGAACGTCTTATCCTGCAGGATCTGGCGAGGATCGTGGAGCATGAAATCCATGCTGTTCAACTGGCTACCATAGATGAGTTGACTGAAATCCCGAACCGACGCGGTTTTTTTGCTTCTGCCAATCAGGCTCTGAGCCTTTGTCGTCGTCAAAAGCTGCCAGTGAGCCTGGTGTTTATCGATCTCAATAAGTTCAAACCGATCAACGATCGATTCGGCCATGCCGAAGGTGACAGAGCGCTGAAAAGCTTTGCCGATATGCTGAGGCAGGTATGTCGTCAGACCGATATTGCCGCCCGTTTGGGCGGAGATGAGTTTGCATTACTCTTACCCAACGCGAATGAATCAGACGTGGACAAGATCCTGCTTCGATTTGCCGCTATGGTAGAGCAAGCCAACCGGGAACAAACGCTGGACTACAAAATTACCTATTCTCATGGTTTGGTGCATTTCGACGCAGATAAACATCAGGGACTGGAAGATTTGTTAGCTGAAGGCGACCAACTGATGTACCTTCGGAAACATAAAGGTAAAAAACAGCAATCAGGCCGTTAGTTGCCAGCCAATCAGTCCCCCTGCACGCATCGGCACCAGTTCACTATCAGCAAAGCTGAGTTTCTCCGGTACCTGCCAGCTGTTTTTGCTCAGCGTGATGTTGTCATTGTTTCTGGCTAAACCGTAAAAGTCCGGTCCGAAGAAACTGGCGAAACCTTCCAGCTTGTCCAGGGCGCCAGCCATTTCAAAGGCTTCAGCATAGAGTTCAATGGCCGCATGAGCACTGTAAATACCGGCGCAGCCACAGCTGTTTTCTTTACCGGCACGGGGATGCGGTGCGCTGTCAGTGCCCAGGAAGAACTTGGGGCTGCCACTGGTCGCCGCCTGAATCAGCGCCTGTTGATGGGTATTGCGTTTTAATACCGGCAAACAGTAATGATGCGGGTGAATACCACCAACCAGCAGATCATTGCGGTTCAGCAGCAAGTGATGTGGCGTGATGGTCGCAGCGATGCGATCTTCCGCTTCGGCAACAAACACTGCGGCATCGGCGGTGGTGATATGTTCGAACACGACTTTGAGTTCAGGAAAGTCCTTTAACAGCGGTTGCAGCACGCGGTCGATGAAGACTTTTTCGCGATCAAAGACGTCGATATCGGCACTCGTGACCTCACCATGAACCAGCAATGGGACACCGCGCTCCTGCATGGCTTCCAAAGCAGCGTGGCAATGTTTAAGGTCAGTGACACCGGCATCGGAATTGGTGGTTGCACCGGCCGGGTAAAGTTTGACAGCATGAATAAACCCGCTGTCTTTGGCGCGGTGAATTTCATTGGCGCGGGTGTTGTCTGTCAGGTACAGGGTCATTAATGGCTGAAATACACTGTCTTCAGGCAATGCGGCCATGATGCGCTGACGATAATCCCGGGCCATGTCGACAGTCGTCACCGGCGGGCGTAAATTAGGCATCACAATCGCACGGGCAAATACGCGCGCGGTGTCGGGCACGGTGCGGGAAAGGGCAGAATCGTCCCGCAAGTGGAGATGCCAGTCGTCGGGACGGGTGAGGGTAATTTCAGTTGGTTTTATTTGTGTCATAGCCGCGAATTATGCCATAGCAAATAGCTTAAGCTGAAAAACTTGTGATCCGGGCTCGAAGGGCAACAGCGCTTGTTCTTGACCTTATCACGCATTACAAGTAACTTTACACGTTTGATGTTTTTAAGCTTCTCGTGACGAGATTAAGAGGGAAACACGTGGAATTAAGCGGTGGCGAGATACTGGTTCAGTGTCTCAAAGACGAAGGTGTCGATTTCCTGTTCGGTTATCCGGGCGGTGCAGTGCTGCATATCTATGATGCACTGTATAACCAGGAGGATGTCAAACACGTCCTGGTGCGCCACGAACAGGCAGCGACGCATGCAGCAGATGGTTATGCACGGGCTACAGGTAAGCCTGGTGTCGTCTTAGTCACATCGGGTCCTGGTGCTACCAATGCCGTTACCGGTATTGCGACTGCTTATATGGACTCTATTCCTATGGTCGTTATTACCGGTCAGGTCGCTACTGCCAACATTGGTAGTGATGCCTTCCAGGAAGTCGATGCCGTCGGTATCACCCGTCCGTGCGTCAAACACAACTTTCTGGTTAAAGACATCCATGATCTGGCGGAAACCGTTAAGAAAGCTTTCTATGTTGCGACCACTGGCCGACCCGGTCCGGTTGTAGTCGACGTACCGAAAGATATTACTGATCCGAATATCAAGATTCCATATCACTATCCGGAAACGGTTCAGATGCGTTCTTATCAGCCGACCTTGAAAGGCCATAGCGGTCAGATCAAGCGCGCGGTGGATCTGCTTCTGTCTGCCAAGAAACCGATGATTTACACCGGTGGCGGTGTGGTATTGGGCAAAGGTTCAGAAGAACTTCGCAAGTTTGTGCGCAAGCTGGGTTATCCGATTACCAGTACCCTGATGGGGCTGGGGGCTTACCCATCCAGTGATGAGCAATTCATTGGTATGCTGGGCATGCACGGTACCTACGAAGCCAATATGGCGATGCATGACTGCGATGTCTTAATTGCTATCGGTGCACGTTTTGACGACCGTGTTACCGGCAAAATTGCCGAGTTCTGCCCGGATGCCAAGATCATTCATATCGATATCGACCCGTCATCGATTTCAAAAACGATTACCGTTGATATCCCGATCGTCGGCAGCGTGCCTGATGTATTGCAGGAAATGAACGGCTTGCTTGAAACCTCCAAGAAGTCACCTGACAAGAAGGCGATTGATGCCTGGTGGGCGGAAATTAACAGCTGGCGCGGTATGAAGTGTCTGTCCTATGACCGCAACAGCGACAAGATCAAGCCGCAGATGGTCGTTGAGATGATCCATGAGATCACCAACGGCGATGCCTATGTGACTTCTGACGTGGGTCAGCATCAGATGTGGGCGGCACAGTATTACGGCTTTGATGAACCGAACCGCTGGATTAATTCCGGTGGTCTCGGCACCATGGGCTTTGGCCTGCCGGCTGCTATGGGCGTTCAGTTTGCTTTCCCTGAAGACACTGTTATCTGTGTCACGGGTGAGGGCAGTATCCAGATGTGTATTCAGGAGCTGTCGACCTGTCTGCAATACGGTTTGCCGGTTAAGATTGTTGCCCTCAACAATCGTTATCTCGGTATGGTGCGTCAGTGGCAGGAATTCTTCTATGAAAACCGTTACTCGCACTCCTACATGGAATCGCTGCCGGATTTCGTCAAACTGACCGAGAGCTATGGTCATGTAGGTATTCGCATTGAGAAGCCGGAAGATTTGCGTAAAGAACTGGAACGCGGTTTTGAGATGAAAGATCGTCTGGTGTTCTTCGATATCGTGACTGACCAGAC
>JABURN010000172.1 GCA_014762585.1 Methylophaga sp. | reverse complement strand
GCGAAACTGATTGTCTTAGCCATTCTGATTCCTCCTTTTTGAGAATGATTATCATTAATTGAGAATGGCAAGTAAAACGAATAAGTTCAATTAATATGATTGGAAAAACCGTAATTGGTAAAAGAACAAAAGCCCATCGATTCAGTCGATTAATTTAACCAGAATTACTTGTTTCACTTTATGTCACGTAGCTAATAGAATGAAATCAAATTTAAGGCGAACCTGACCTTCGCCGGATTGACTAAGGTCATTTATAACTCTGAACAAGGAGGCACAATAATGAGTACCATTGATATTGGTATTAATAAGCAGGATAGACAAGACATCGCTGATGGACTGAAACGTCTGTTGGCAGACAGCTATACTTTGTACCTGCAGACCCATAACTTCCACTGGAATGTGACGGGTCCGCAATTTCGTGAACTGCACCTGATGTTTGAAGAGCATTACACCGAACTGGCTCAGGCTGTGGATGATATCGCTGAACGTATTCGTACTCTGGGCATCGCTGCCCCTGGTACCTACAAGTCTTTTGCTGAACTCAGCAGCATTGATGAGGTAGAAGGTGTTCCCGGCGCTGCTGATATGGTCGTGACATTGACGCACGGTCACGAACAGGTTGTTAAAACCTGCCGCGAAGTGCTGAAAAAAGCACAGGATGCAGATGATGAATCAACCGCAGCACTGGTCGGTGACCGTATGCGGGTTCACGAAAAAACCGCCTGGATGCTGCGCGCCATGCAGTAAGTCAAGTGATTATTTTCACTGATAGAAAAAGGGAGCTTAAGCTCCCTTTTTTATTGCCTGAAGTTCTGATTGCTGCACCAGTAACGCTTTGAGTTCTTCAATCTGACGGGATAAATCAGCTACAGTCGGTTCGTCAGCGTGATCTTTCTGCCACTGTTCGGCACTTTCCTTTTCCATCACATTCACCACAATGCCAATCAGCATGTTCAGAAAAGCAAAAGCATTGAGAAAGATAAAGCTGATGTAGAAGATCCAGCTCAGAGGGTGCACTGCCATAGTTTCGTACATCACATCTGTCCAGTCTTCAAAGGTCATGACCCGGAAAAGCGTCAGCATCGATACCGTGATATCACCCCACAGTGTGTCGTTAATTTTAGCGAAGAAGGTTGTACCTACTGCGGCATAAATATAAACGATAATGAACATCAGCAATGCCACATAACCTAACTGGGGCAGGGCTTTAAGCAATGAGTTAAGGAGCGTACGCAGCTCAGGAATCACAGAGACCATCCTCAGCACCCGGAAGATACGAATCAGCCGGCCTACCAATGCCAGCTCGCTGTCCTGTATCGGGATCAGACTGATCACCACGATAAGGGTATCGAAGATATTCCAGCCACTTTTAAAGAATTGCCATTTGCGTTCCTCAGCAAAAAAACGAATGCTGATTTCTATAAGGAAGAACAGGGTGATGCTGTAATCGAGCCAGACCATGATATTAACCACGGCGGGTGAGATGTCATAAGTTTTAGCGCCAGCCAGAAGCGCGGAAAACAGGATGACGCCGACAACAATAATTTCGAAAAGGCGGTTGCTTCTGATCGCATTAAAAATGCGGGTCAGGCTGAATGGACGATGGGATTTAACACCTTGCATTGAGACTCCGGAACGCGGGTTGATTCCCGCGGAATAATAACCGTCGCCCGGATTTATGCAACTGCCATGTGTTTGTACCTGGATTATGCTAAGGTCAGGGAAAAACTGGAGATACCGGAATGAATACAACATTGAGAGATATCGTGGGACTGGGACACCAGCCCTCAGCGCTGAGTGACTCGGCACTGATTATGATCGACTGCCAGAACACCTACCGTCAGGGTGTGATGCAGCTAGAAGGGGTGGAAGAAGCCCTTAAACAGGCTCAGAAACTGTTGCAGCTGGCACGAGATAATGGCGTACCGGTATTTCATATTCAGCATGATGGTGGTGCAGGCTCACCGTATGACCTCAACACTGCCTTGGGTGAAATAGCCGCTGAAGTTGCACCGACCGATGGTGAACATGTGATTACCAAAAACTTCCCCAATGCTTTTGTGCAGACGCCACTGGATGAATACCTTCGCGGGCAGGGGATAGAGAACATTATTCTGGCCGGATTCATGACCCATATGTGCGTTAACTCAACCGCTCATGGTGGTTTCAACCTGGGCTATAACCCGACCGTGGTTGCCAGCGCTAGTGCTACGCGTAGCCTGGATGCGCCAGACGGCAGCAGCTTGCCGGCAAAACAAGTGCACGAAGCGGCGCTCGCTTCAACCCGGGATTTATATGCCGCAGTGATCAACTCGGTCGATGACTTAAAGCTCTGATTGCTCCTCGGGGGCGATGAAAGCAAGTTCACGGCATAATTGCAGTGCGCTTGCACCACTCATTTGATAAGGGTTGAATTGCTTTTGACCGGAATAGCGCAGAATTTGTGACTCACTGATTCTGGACTCCGGCACATACAGCATGTGCCACTGCTCGAAGCTGCGCTGAGTGATTTCACTGTAATGCAGCAGGATGACATCACGGTGGCGCCGATCATTATGTATCCTGCGGTAGAGCTCATTTACCGCCGTGCGGCCACCTTCCAGGCACTGCAGGAAATAGTCCCCGTTGAAGCAGAGCGAGCCGGTGATAGACGATTTTGCGTTGTTCTTTCCTGATTCGGACAAAATCTGGTAAATGTCATTGTCTTCCCAGTCATCAGCACGGGTACTGGCATAAACCAGGCTCACAAGATACATTCCATTTACTCCCTGTCTGGCAGCGGTTGCTGTGGCACCCGGCGAACCATGCTGATGTCATAACCCATCTCTGCAATCAGTTTCAGCATGTGCTGATAGTCGGCTTCCGGAATCTGCGGTGTTCTCGCCATAATCCAGACATAATCTCTTTTGTTTCGCCCAATAATCACCTGACTGTACTCTTCAGTCAGATAGACAATGCGGTAATCGGCTTTAATCGGCCAGACAAACTGCATGCCCCAAACAGCATTGCTTTCCCTGTTCTCGACAAAGCCTTTGGGATGATAGGTTTTGAGTTCACCATTAAAGCCACCTTCATTAAACGTAAAAGTGGTGGCAATGGTGCCATCATCATTGAGCTCATACGACTCAAGCGCGTTATAAGCCTCTTCCTCGATAAAGGTGGGAATATTGGCGATAACGTACCAGTCACCCATAAATCGCTCAATATCAACATAGTCGACCGTGTCCAAGGGGGGCTTCGACATACTCTGGCATCCTAATAGACTGAGACAAACCGATAGAATCAAACCGATTTTGAAGTATTGGCGCATCACTGACTCCTGTTTTTGGCTCAGTGTTGGTCTGAAACTGTGAATTTGCCGTGAAGCCCCAGATTAGCGCGTCTTGCTCTGAATTTGTGCGTTGGGCGGATGAGTTATTGGGGGGAGAATGGACCGAAAAAAAGAGCCTGCATCCGGCAGGCTCAAAGCTAACCGAAGAAGAGGAGTGACTCTCCGGTCTGAACTGTAAATAAACGAATTTTATTGATTTGCTGCTGTCTCATGCCTGGGTTTGTCGCATGGCTGGAAAATTGCTTGCGATCTTAAGGGTTTGATTGAGATCAAAAACAGCAAAAATATATAAAACGGTATCCATTATACCCATTTTAATTGGGATAGACTATACCGCAGTTTGAAGGAGTACGTTAATGCAGCTCACAACACACTCGGATTACGCGATGCGTCTGCTGATTTATTTGGCAATCCATCCTGGCGATAAACCTGCCACGGTCAAAGACGCAGCCGAGCGCTACGGGATTTCCACCAATCACTTAGCGAAAGTCGCACAAAAGCTGGTGCAGGAGAAGATTGTTCTTAGCCAACGCGGCCGTGGCGGTGGTCTGAAACTGGCCTTGCAGCCGGCGGAGATCAATATCGGTAAGCTGATTCGCAAGACAGAAAATCTTGAGCTACTGGAGTGTTTTGGTGACCAGTGTGCCTGCCCCATAGATAACGTTTGCATTTTGTATGGCGCACTGCGCAAAGCACAAAAAGCTTTTCTGGAAGTACTCGATGGCTACAGCCTGCAGGATGTGGTCAAGAACAAGTCAAGATTACAACAAAGCCTGAATGTCGCCTGAGTAGCTCATCCCTGAGCTACCTGACGAATTACTCACTCGCCAGTTGTAACGCCGGTCCAAATGCCTCCAGGTGAATCTGCTCAGACGGAATACCTGCCTGGGTTAATAAGCGATGGCAGTGCTGCATCATGCCGGCCGGACCGCAGAGATAGAAGTCGGCTGATTTATCCACCGAGTCCAGTAGATCTTCGTCGATCAAACCCTCACTGTGGAAACGACCCAGATAGCGGTCATTATCAGTCGGTTCACTGTAGCGGACATGCCAGTCAAAATTACTGTTGTTATCTTTAAGTTCAGCAATTTCTTCTGAAAAGGCCAGCGCATCGCCATTAACCGCCGCCTGAATCAGGGTGACTTGAGCTGTATCGTTTTTATCCAGGCTGGCATGCAGCATCGACAGTAAGGGTGTGATACCGACACCGCCGGCAATCATTACCATGGATTTACCGGTGGGGGTGCGAACGGTGAATTCGCCACAGGGAGGGCCCACCCAGATAGTGTCACCGGCTGCAACCTGATCATGCAGAAAGTTTGAGACCAGGCCGTGAGGTGCTTCACTCTCAATGGCCGTTTCCCGTTTGACGCTGATACGGTAATAATCATCACCCGGTTTATTAGACAGGCTGTAATTACGCATCGGCTCATGCTCTTCAGTCGCCGGGACTCGGACGGTAATATATTGACCTGCCAGATGCGGGTTCAAAGGCTGGTTGTCAGCGGGTTGCAGATAAAAGGAACTGATGATCTGACTGTTATCTTCCCGTTTAATTACCTTAAACGGTTTAAAGCCCTGCCAGCCATGCTGTTGCTCGTGACTCTGATAAATTTCGGCTTCTCGCTGAATAAAGATATCCGCCAGTACCTGATAGGCCTCAGCCCAGGCATTAATAATGTCATCAGTGGCGGCATCGCCAAGCAATTCCTTGATAGCCGCGAGTAGATTCTGACCGACAATCGGATAGTGTTCGGGCTTGATACCGAGGGAGGCATGTTTCTGAGCAATCAATTCCACTGCGGCAGCTAAAGCCGTTGGATTATCAATATTTTCTGCATACGCACAGATAGCCCCGGCCAGTGCTTTTTGTTGGCTGCCAGCTTGCTGATGAGCCTGATTGAAAAAAGGTTTAACCTCGGGGTTATTCTCGAACATGCGTTGATAAAAAAGCCGGGTAAGCTGTTCACCATGGGCTTGCAGAACAGGTACAGTGGCTTTGATGGTGGCGATGGTATCTGGGCTCATTAATGGGCTCCCTTAAACAGGTATTTAAAATGCATATTTTAAGTTGTATATTATTTACGCCTTATGAGCGCGTCAAGTGGAAATTTCGATGAAAGGAAGAACAGGATGAAAACCTGGCGACAAAATGAGCGTCAGCGCCTGCTCGCTGCAAGGGCTGCGTTATCTGCAGAGCAGCATCATCAGATAGCACAAGCCTGCCTGAATCATATTTCAGCGTATCTATCTGAGTGTGAGCCTGGCATCCTGGGTATGTACTGGCCTATCAAAAAAGAACTCGACTGTCGGCCATTGGCGGCAGCATTAATCAAAGCCGGTTGGGTTTTAACCGTGCCTGTTATTAATGAAGAAACCCGCAAACTGGAATTTGCACGCTGGCAACCGGGTATGCCGATGGTGACTGGCATCTGGAATATCCCGGTGCCTGAAGAACCTGAGTGGCTGAAACCAAGCCGTTTTCTGGTGCCCCTGGTGGGCTTTGATAAAGCCAATTACCGTTTGGGGTATGGTGGAGGTTATTACGACAGGACACTGGCGGATATGGCGGAGCCCGTCGAGACAATCGGTGTTGGCATGGAATTGGGGCGGTTTGAAACAATTCATCCGCAAGAATGGGATATACCAATGCACCGTATTATTACTGAAGCGGGCATTCAGATTGCTGAACCTCAAAGCTCATCCGACCTCTAAGCAGTAGCGTTCAATAAAATTTAAGGTGTTTGTATGTCAAACGTCAGCATGATCGGCATGATCCTTTATCTCATACTGGCCCTGTTCGGTGGTTTTTTGACCGGACTGTTCAGTTGCTATGCTTATCGTGGTGCCTATAAAGAGTTTGGTAAAGCAATTGCTGTCGTATTCAGCATTGTTTTCTATATTGCGCCGGCCTGGGCACTTGTGAGCCTGTTTAAAGACGATGATCTGGATATTTTCTATCTGCTCCTGCTGGCCAGTTTTGCTTTTGGCGTGTTTTATTTCAAACGGATTGGTGGTGATGAATCAGAAGACAGGCACTACCATTTACCTGATGAGGATGAGCGCTGATTCAGGTCAGGCTTGCTATGATGGAGCTGCATTACGAGAGATGGGCAGGGCCATCGTAAGCGACCGAAGATCGATAGTAAAAAAGGTTTTGCTGGAACTGGTATTTAGCACGCAGCTTGCCTATCATGTCAGGTTTTTTCAGGCGATTCAGTCTTATGCAAAGCCGCAAACGTCTCTATAGCGTCATCATCAGTGTGATTGTCCTGCTGGGCTTTCTGGCAACGAGCCTGATTGGCTATTTTGTGGCGCGTGATTCTATTGCAGAACGTTTGCAACAGGAGATGCTGCCATTGACCAGTGACAACATCTACTCTGAAATCCAGCGTGATCTGCTGCAACCCGTGCTTATTTCCTCGTTGATGGCAAATGACACCTTTGCCATCGACTGGGTAGCCAAGGGCGAGCAGGATCCAAAACAAATGCAGCGTTATCTTGCTCAAATCCAGGACAAATACGAGACCATTACCGCTTTTTTCGTTTCTGAAAAAAGCCGGCTTTACTACCATCCTGACGGCATCATCAAAAAGGTTTCAGAAGCCGAGCCTGCTGACCAGTGGTATTTCCGTGCCCGCGAAATGAACCAGGATTATGAGATCAATATTGATCAGGACACCGCTGATCGCAGCCGCCTGAGTATTTTTGTTAATTACCGGGTGGAAAACAAACAGGGAGAGTTCATCGGCCTGATCGGGGTCGGCCTGTCTATGGAGAGTGTGGTTCAGCTGATTGAAAATTATCAGCGTCGTTATGGCCGTGAAATTTACTTCGTTAATCGTCAGGGCGATGTGATGCTGCAGAGCAGTCAGTACAGCGATGAATTGCACATTCAGAATAAGGAAGGCCTGGATAAACTGTTCACCCGTATTCTGACCACGCCTAGCGCTTCAGTGTCATTTGAAGCCAAAAACGGTAACGTGATTTATCTGAACAGTCGTATGGTGCCGGAATTCGATTGGTTTCTGATTGTAGAACAGGTCAATGACCCGGCCTCGGAAAAGGTTGAAGCAGCACTGTGGATCAACATTCTGGTGTCACTCGCCATCAGTATCGTGGTGTTGTTTATTGCCCACCTCGCTCTACGCGGATATCAGGGCAGACTGGAAACCATGGCGACACGAGACAAGTTGACCGGTGCTGCCAGCCGGCAGGTGTTTGACAGCCTGTTTGATCAGGCGCTGGCGAAATCCCGCCGTCATCAACAGCCACTTTCCCTGGCGCTGATAGATATCGATCACTTTAAGCAGGTGAATGACAATCACGGACACCATCATGGGGATGAAGTGCTTGAAGCGGTGGCACGGATCATCAAACTGCATATACGCAAGGAAGATGTTCTCTGCCGTTGGGGCGGTGAAGAGTTTCTGGTGATGTTCAGTGACTGTGATGAGGCCCATGCTATGCAGAGAATCGAGGCGATTCGCCTCGCCATTTCGGCCTGGACATTCCATTTTGATGACACCAGACTCACAGTCACCGTCAGTGCCGGCTTGTCTGAGTTAGCCGCGGGGGAGACGATGACCAGCCTGATCGAGCGAGCAGACAAAGCGCTTTATCTCGCTAAAGGTGCTGGCAGGAACTGTATCAAGCTCGCTGAATAAAACGTCAGACATAAAAAAAGCCCCTGAAAGGGGCTTTTTCTTGCGTTAAAGCTATGTATTAGCGGTTGCAGATATACATAGTGACTTCGAAGCCGAAACGCATGTCTGAATATTCTGGTTTAGTCCACATGGTGAATCTCCTCATTTAATGATTACTTGAGAACATCAAGTAGTTGTCTGTTATTTTAGAGATTGCCGCAGGAAGCACAATCAGCCATTAGCGCGTTGTTGCTCAGGATTTTCCTTAGCACCATTAAAGGTCGGGAGGCTTCATGTCTTTGAGACAGAAATCAGCTATCAGTATTGCTCTCGTTTGTTTGCTTATCGCTTGTCTGCCGCTGGAACAGGCGTTTGCCGATCAACTGACGCAAATGCTCAAAGTGACTCTGACAGTCTATGCGCTGGCACGTGGGCTTAACGCGGTTATTTCAGTGGCTCAGGGCACCGAGATGTCCATTGAGCCGATGGGCGTGGGCCTGACCCTGACGCCGGGGGAAATTCTCGATCCGCTTAATGATCTAATCGAACAGGTGTCTTCTGTATTACTGATAGCCTCAGCCTCAATCGGTGTGCAGCAAATCATCCTGATGTTGTCGGATCATATCTGGATTCAGATTCTGCTTGCCTTATTGGCAGTACTCGCGCTGCTACTCGTCATTCTGAAACCCGCTGGGGCATCTGGACAATTAGTGTTGAAAATGCTGGTGATTCTGACCATTCTGAGATTGACTGTTCCGGTGCTTTCGTTGGTCTCGCATCAGACCCAGCTGTGGCTTCAGACAGAACGTCAGCAAGCTGTTTCGGTTTTGCAATCTGCCCAGAGCAGTGTTGATGAGTTGAATGAGCACTATCAGCAGGAATCAGGGGGCTGGTTCAGCAATCTGCGCGACAGGATTGATATACAGGGCCGGCTAAATCAAGTGAAAAACCGTGCAGAGCAGGGTGTTGAAGCTGCAGTGTATCTGCTCGCTGAATTTGTACTGATTATGGTCTTGTTGCCATTAGTCTTTGTCTGGCTGGCTTTGAGACTGATAGGCGCATTACGTATTTGATAAAAAAATCCCTGGTCAGGAGCCAGGGATTTTTATGATCTTTATTGCGTAAACCTTTGTAATAGAGCCTGACTCAGGCTTGTAATAGAGCCTGACTCAGGCTGCGTTATTGTTTTGTCCTCTTTGAGACAGATTACCCGCCAGCGTATTAAGTTGTTCAAGTAACTCAAAGAATTCTGTGGAAGACAGGGCGGTCTGACAGGCGACTTGCTCCTGGACTTTGGCAATCTTCGGTTCAAGCTTTCTGGCCTTGTCTGTCAGCAGCAAACGAACAATACGCTCGTCTTTATCGGCACGAACTTTCTCAACCATGCCGGCATTCTGCAGGCGTTTGATGATAGGGGAGAGGGTGCCAGAGTCGAGGTTCAGCTTTTTCATGACCTCTTTGATCGCAATGCCATCTTTTTCCCAGAGCACCAGTAGTACCAGATATTGCGGATAGGTCAGGTCATATTCGTCGAGCAGACTACGGTACAGACGCGTGATATTGTTGGTTGCGCTGTAGAGTGCGAAGCACAGTTGCTTGTCTAATTTCAGGTTTTCGAATTGTGACATGCGTTAATCCTCAGGTGATGTATTGCGAGCAATACAAAAATATGTCCATTTAAGTGCACACTATATTATGCACAATAAAAGCGGATTAGTACTAGTCAACTAAAAAAGACAAGAAAAGACATTAATTTAAGCCGGCTGGAACAGAGTTGATGACAGATTGCACTGCTGAGTTCTCCTAACCATTAATCGTGGCTCAATCAGATCAAACGAAGTTTGGGCAGGTTTTGACGTAGGTGCTGCTTAATCTCATCGATGCTGGGTTGAAACACGATCGGGAAGACCTGTGTTTGAGAGTCCGGCTCAATGAAAGGTGTTATCTCATAACCTTCGAAGAATAACTCGGCCCGCGCCTGACAGATTCGTTTGATGCCGTTGCTGAAAGCCGGATGATTGGCTGCAGCCATCCCATTTTCACCGATGGTCCAGTCAAGATTTTGGCCGCCCTGATAACAAGGCTCGCTGAGCTGAGGGATTCGGTCTTTTTCGGCATTCATTTGCACGGCTGCCTGATTTTCCAGTGCGGAGCCGGCAAATGTTTGATTAAAGGCAACAATCATCAAAACGATTGATGGCGCGATAAAGGGGGAGAATTTCATACTCACCTCGCAAATTTGTCACTGACCTAGAGCCATTGCATAACAGCCATTGTGAATAAGAAGTGAAGGTCAGAAACGCTGTGAGAACATCTTAGCATGAAATCTTGTGCACAAGGCAAAGCCCGGTTAAGCGGGCTTTGTCCCATCAAGTCACCGACTACTGTCCAGCTTGGCCGAGAATCTTGATTTCGCGTTGCGGGAATGGAATTTCAATACCATGTTGTTGCAGGGTATCCCAGATCATCAGCAGCAAATCACCACCTACCCGGTTACGGCCATCATCGATACCTTCCATCCAGAACTCGACCAGAATATCGATACCGGAGTCGGCAAATCCCTGAATTTCAGCATCGGGCCTTTCTTCAATAGGAATATCCGCACCACTGATAACCTGGGGATGACTGGCAACCACCTCACGCACCAACTCAAAGAGTTTATGCAGATCGGTTTTGTAGGCTACCTGGAAGGTCAAAGAGTAACGCTGCTTCTGATTTTTATGGGTCCAGTTGGTGAAACTGGTGGTAATGAATTGTTCATTCGGCACCATGATGTCCTTACCATCAAAGGTTTCCAGCGTGGTGGAACGCATTTTCAACTCACGAATAGTACCGGCTCGGCCATCTTCCATTTCCACGTAGTCGCCAACAGATAAAGAACGATCCAGCAACAGAATAATGCCGGAAATGAAGTTGGAAGCAATCGACTGCAGGCCAAAACCGAGACCGACACCGACCGCACCACCAAATACGGCAAGGGCGGTCAGGTTAATGCCCATAATTTGCAGCAGCATTAAAAATACCACCACAAACAAAGTCACCTGAAACAACTTGGCAAAAACCTCGCGAGTTCCCAGATCCAGATCTTCCTGATTACGAATGATTTGCTGGCCGGCATGATTTGAAAGGCGACCGAGCCAGAACAGCACAGAGCCGAAAATCAATACCCGGGCAACACCATAGGCTGAAATCTTGAAATTACCTATTTGCAGTGAAATAGTTTCAAGATATTCGACTACCTCATCCAGCCAGCCGAGAATATGCAGAACAGCTATGGGTAAGATTATCCAGATGGCAAGCTTGCGAAACAGTTGTTTTTCGACAAAGCGGTTGATAATGGAATAGAGCATGAAGATGACAGCCACGCTGAGGCTGATCCTGATTAACCAGCTTTGCGATATCAGAGCCTGACCGATATCGGCGGCGATAGACAAAGCCAGAATCATCATCAACGGCAATACCAGGTCCCGTAGTCGGTAGATACCCTGTCTCAGATTGAGCATGGCACCATCGGTCGGAGCCTGTCTTAGCAGTGGTGAGCGGGATTTGAGGAATTTAGCCAGTGGGAAAGCAATTAACAGAGCCAGCAAAATCAATCCTATCTGGGAATAGAATTTGGGACTGCTCAGCCAGTGCATCGTTGTCGTCAGAAACTGGTCCAGTAGTGCTTTATAGTTATCCATTATTCTGCTTCGTTATTATTTAGTGAGAATTGATTCAAGAATAATGTAGGTGACTGGGCGACTGATGGCAATAAAAGTAAGACTGAACTTTATTGGTTCCGGCGAGTCATCATCACACCCCAACCACGGACTGTAGAGGACATGTCATGAATTCTCCATTTGATATTGATTACAAAGTTGCGCTGGTCACCGGCGCCAATCGCGGCATCGGCAGAACCATCGTCGAGACTTTCCTCGAGCGTGGCGTTCGCAAAGTTTATCTGGGCCTGCGCAATCTGGAATCAGTAGCCGATCTTGAACAGCAATACGCTGACAGGGTCACGCCGATCCATATTGATCTGAGTCGCCCGAGCACCATCATTTCAGCGGCCGCGAATGCGCAGGATGTCGATATCGTGATCAACAATGCCGGCATACTCAAAAATGCCAGCCCCTTGCAACCGGAGTCGATTGACGCACTGGAAACGCAGATGGATATTAACGTCGCCGGTCTGTTACGAATGGCGCAGGCCTTTGCTCCGGTACTCAAAGCCAATGGCGGCGGTGCATTTGTGCAATTAAATTCGATTGCTTCTCTGCGTTCATTTCCGGCCTTTGCCACCTATGCAGCCTCCAAGGCGGCGGCCTATTCAATCACTCAGGCTTTGCGTCATGAAATGGCGGAGCAGAATACAGTGGTCCTCAGTGTTCATCCCGGACCGATTGCAACCGATATGGCCAATAATGCCGGTTTGAGCGATATTGCCGAACCGCCTGGTCTGGTCGCTGAAGGTATTATCGAGGCACTGAAAAAAGGGGAGTGTCACCTGTTCCCCGACACCATGGCCAGAGAGTTGTGGCAGGAATATGAGAGTTTCGCTCGTAAAGTGATTGAAATCGAAGCAGGCACCGCCTAAAAAAAAGCCCCGATGAACGGGGCTTTTTTATGACTGTCTGCAAAAAAATTACAGGGCAGTGATGTTCTCAGCTTGAGGGCCTTTGGCGCCCTGGCTAACAGTGAACTCAACGCGTTGGCCTTCTTTCAGGGTTCTGAAACCGTCGCCTTTGATTTGGCTGAAATGTGCAAAAACATCAGGGCCGCTTTCTTGTTCAATGAAGCCGTAACCTTTAGTTTCGTTAAACCACTTCACAGTACCGGTAGATGTAGACATAAATAATCCTATTTACTAATAAAAACATGCCTTGGCAGGCGGGTATAGCTGGAAGGTGTGCAGAAGTACTTATTAATAAACAGGCCGAGCTACTTAAGGTAATGCATCGAAATGAAAAATAAATATTCAGATCAACTTTCAAGCTAATCTCAATTTATCGGGTTTGTCAGTCGCTGTCAAAAATATTTTCGGGCATGAAAAACCCCGCCGTAGCGGGGTTTCCCAGTTATTTAATCAGTTTCGATTAACGGTTATTGATATACATCGTAACCTCGAAACCAAAACGCATGTCATTGTAGTCTGGCTTAGTCCACATGGTTCTCACCTCCTACTGTTATCTATTGACTCGATTGTTATGTTAGACGAGTCAACATCAGCAGTAATCAGCTTTTTACCTCATACAGCTCAGTATTATGCTGAGATGGGTGAATCAATGTCTTGAGAGTAATCGCTTTCATAGAAAGTCACCCGGTTCCTGCCTGATGCTTTTGAGTGATACAGTGCTTCATCGGCATATAGAATCCAGTCATCGAGGGTTTTCCCATCGTTGCTGACCATAACAGCACCGAAGCTCATGGTAATGGTGTGAGATTGACCTGACAGCATGAAAGTCGCCTGGTTGATTGAAGCCCGGATCCGTTCCAACAGCACATCAGCAGAATTCATATTTGCTGACACAGCAAAGATGAATTCTTCACCACCATAGCGCCCGATGACATCGTAATCTCTGAAGCCCTCTTCCAGAAGGCCCGCGATTTCTTTAAGCACGTCATCTCCAGCGGCATGGCCATGTCCATCATTAACTTCCTTGAAAAAGTCGATGTCACAGAGGCCGATACAAAGCTGATCTTGTTCTCTTTTACTACGGTTTATCTGAGTGGAGATGGCTTTCAAGGCGGCGCGTCGGTTAGGGAGTCCCGTGAGCTCATCGACGTTGGCCAGCGTTTCAAGTCTCGCCATGGCTTTATTCAGTTTATTTTGCAGTTCAAGATTACGTCTGGCGAGTTGTAGCCTCGCTTTGAGAATATCAATCTCAAAAGGTTTGGTGATGTAGTCGCTAGCGCCGGCCGCGAGACCTGATACGATATCGTTGTTGTTATCCCGAGCCGTCAGCATGATGATGTATGGTGGATGCTCTGGATTAGTACTCGTCAGATGTCTAGCTATGCTCAGACCATCCAGCCCGGGCATTTCCCAGTCCAGCAGAATGAGGCCGGGAGCATCGGGACCTGACATCACTTCAAGTGTTTTTAGTCCATCTTCAACAACCACCGGATGAAAGCCCCATTTTGTCGCCGCTGATTCCAGTATGTAACGACTGGTGGCATCGTCATCTGCAATTAATAACTTCAAATTAACCTCTTTTCTCAGCAGATGTTAACTAACTCATCCATGCAACTGGCAATATGTTTCATAAATCACTTTACCAAAGCTATTTGGTTGTGTGCTAGATTTTCTGAAGTGTAAGTGTTTGAGACCGGGATGGTTAAAGCATTGGGAGGATAAAAATGGATCACATACACGAGTTTATGCCGCATGGCGTTTGTATTTCATGGGATGTGACGCTTCTAATCCTGCATGTTTTATCAGACATTTTCATTGCGCTTGCCTACTTTTCGATACCTATCGGAATCATCTACTTTGTAAGAAAGAAAGATGACATCACCTTTAAGCCGGTTTATTACCTGTTCGCAGGGTTTATCACCGCCTGCGGATTGACCCACTTGATGGGTATCGTCACGCTCTGGTTTCCGCTGTATTACCTGGAAGGCGTGCTCAAAGCCCTGACGGCCATAGTTTCAGTCGCCACCGCGGTCTATTTGATACCTCGTCTCTCGGACATGGTGGCATTACCTGACTTGAAGGAACTCATCAGCCTTAACAAGCAATTAAGTGACGAAAATAGCTCGCGCAGAGAAGCTGAAGCAGAACTGCAAAAAAGCCGAAGCCTGTTATCCGAATCAAACAAAATGTTGTCTACCATTCTCGATGCGATCCCCGTCCGGGTTTTCTGGAAGGACCGCCAGTCGGCCTTTATTGGTGGTAACAGACTGTTTCTTCAGGATGCCGGCATGAATAGCATGGAAGAGCTCAGTGGCAAAACAGATTTTGACATGCCCTGGAAAGGGGGGGTAGCCGATAAATTCATCGAAGATGACACCTCAGTAATGACTTCAGGAGAGCCACTACTGAAAATTGAAGAATTTATCGTCGATGCTAAAGGCAATGAAATCTGGCTCAACACCAATAAAGTCCCACTCAAGAATGAGCAGGATGAAATCATTGGTGTACTGGGCACTTATGAAGATATGACTGCTTCTAAACAAGCCGCAACCGAACTGGTTCAGGCAAAAGAAGAGGCAGAACAGGCGAATGTTGCCAAGAGTGAGTTCCTTGCCAACATGAGCCATGAGCTGAGAACACCTCTGAATGGTGTTATTGGTACGCTCAATCTTCTCACCGAGACAGAGCTCAACAGTCGTCAGTCAAATCTAGTGACGATAAGCAGAAAAAGCGCCGAGACGCTGCTTGGACTGCTTAACGACATACTTGATTTATCCAGAATTGAGTCTGGGAAACTTGAGTTACATGAACGCAATGTGGACTTAAATGATTTGTTGACTGAAGTGGCACGAGCCATGGCGAGTCGAGCAGATGAAAAAGGACTGGATCTTTTATGCCCCGCTCATTACATGCCATCAATGATAGTGCGAGTCGACCGGCTCAGATTGAAGCAGATTCTCAACAACCTTATTGGCAACGCCATTAAGTTCACCGACAACGGTAGCGTCACTCTTGATGTTGTTACCTTGTCAGTATCTGCAAATGTGAAAACCATCAGGTTCAGTGTCTCTGACACTGGCATTGGTATCAGCGACGTGGAACAGAAAAAACTGTTTCAACGTTTTAGTCAGGTTGACGCCAGTCCAACCCGTCAGCGCGGCGGCAGCGGACTGGGTTTATCCATCTGCAGTCACTTGGTAGAGATGATGGGAGGACAAATTGGTGTCAATAGTACAGCCGGGCTGGGATCAACCTTCTGGTTTGAGCTAAAACTGGAAAGCAGCCGTCGTGAGCGGGTTTCACATTCAGACACGGGGCTGCTGGCTGAATTGCACCTTCTGATCCTCAGTCAGACACCGTGGTACCAACGTTACTTTGAAGATGTAATGACAAACTGGCACATCAATTATCAAATAACTGAGACTTTCGCTGACCTGACGCAACTGCTTCATCAAAGCAGTTTGGAAAGCCAGAGAGTCATTGTTCTGATGGATATTGAAGACTTTGTGTCGCCAGAGGGTGAAAGCTTTGTTCAGCAGAACCGGACTTTGTGTGAGTTTTTACTAATTGCAGATCATGGGGAATTGAGTCGCTCTAACAAAAAAGTTCAACAGGAACAGTGTTTGGTTTTAAGTAAACCCATGGTGCAGTCAGAGTTGTTTAATGCCATGCTTGGGTTTGTTTCAGGCAAAACACGTAGTCTGTTAGAACAGCAGGTTCAGAGCGAAACCCAACACGAGATCATCGATGCCAGAATATTGCTGGTTGAAGATAACTACATCAACGTGGTTGTCGCCAAGGGCTTAATTGAAATGTTTGGCCCTACAGTGGATGTGGCCGAGAACGGAGAAATTGCTCTGGCACTTTTGAGGAAACGCCGTTATGACCTGATTTTCATGGACTGTCAGATGCCGGTGATGGATGGCTATCAGTGTAGCCGTGAGATCAGGGCAGATCAGTCAGGCCAATTCGATAATCAGATACCGATCATTGCTCTCACTGCCCACGCCATGCGCGGTGATAAAGAGAAGTGCCTGGATGCAGGAATGTCAGATTATCTGGCGAAGCCGGTAGAGTCAGAATCGCTCTATCAGGCAATGTGCAGATGGCTGAGCATAGAAACTGATTTTGCTGATAACTCAAATACTGCTCTTTCGTTTGTCGATACCAAGGTGACTGATATGAAAAACGACTCGGAAGTATTTGATAAATCACTGTTCAGCCATCGTCTGATGGGTGATGAGTCACTGATGAAGCAGGTCGTAGAAAACTTCCTTGCCGATATGCCACAGCAACTGGCAGATATCGAGGAAGCAGGTAGAGAAGGGGAAAAAGACGCCATCGCCAAACTGGCACACAAAATCAAAGGCGCCTCTGCCAATATGGCAGCTGAAGAGATGTCAGCATGTGCGCAGCAACTGGAGCAGGCAGCTAAAGAGGGAGACCAAGAAAAATTTCATCAGTTGATAGAGCAACTGTCCCAGTCTTTTCAGCGTTTAATAACTGTGTTGAACAACAGCTTCTAACCATAATGCATAACAAGTCTCTTAATGAGTGAATCATGACAAAGCTATTAAAAAGATTTTTTACGCTTCATCCGCCAGCAGCCTGGATGGTGTTGTTTTTGTCTCTCATGGTTAC
>JABURN010000201.1 GCA_014762585.1 Methylophaga sp. | reverse complement strand
CACAACATGGATCACTGTTTTGGGATAGCGTTGCAAAACATCGGCTACTTTATTCAAGGTCGGGGTAAATGCCGATTTCAATGAAGCACTGTCGAAGTCGAAAGAGACTTCACTGGCAATATCGATTTTCAGCGTTTCATTTTCCAGTTGCTGTATTTTCAGCTCATTTCTAGCCTGTTCATCTGCCAGTGCCTGTTCAAACTCACGCTGTTGATTATCCATGTAGCGGCCTACACCGGCACCAGCCAGGGCGCCTACCGCAGCACCTGCGACAACACCACCTGTTCCGTCATCTACTGCATAACCCAGCAAGGCACCGGCAGCGGCACCGACGGCAGCACCGGTTTTGGTTCTCTTGTTGGGATCATCAGCAGCACAACCACTGAGCGCGGTTGCAATCAAGGTCGCTAATACAATTTTTTTCATTTTGAATCCTCCTTGGTTTATAAGCATTCTAGACCCTAGTCATGTAGCTGACTATACTGGGTTTGCTGAACAATTTATGAGACGCAAATAGATGAATGCCGAATTCATACCCGTTAATATTGCTATTTTGACAGTATCCGATAGTCGAAACTTTGACAACGATGTCTCAGGTAAAGTGCTTGAAGATAAAGCCACTGCTGACGGCCATCAGGTGCTTGAACGGAAAATCGTCCCAGACGATATCTATCAGATACGGGCTATCATTTCCCAGTGGATTGCCAATCCTGACATCAACGCCATCGTGACGACCGGTGGCACCGGGCTGACCGGGCGTGATGGCACACCGGAGGCTGTCAGGGTTTTATTTGATAAGGAAATTGAGGGCTTCGGTGAATTGTTCCGATATCTCTCCTATCAGGTCATTAAGACTTCCACTGTGCAATCAAGGGCAATCGCCGGTGTTGCTAATGCGACCTTTATCTTTTGTCTACCGGGTTCATCAGGCGCCTGCCGCACCGGCTGGGACGAGATTCTCCATGAGCAACTGGATAAACGGCACAAACCCTGTAACTTCGTCGAGTTGATGCCCCGCTTACTGGAAAAATGATGCACATTATTCTGTTTACCACTCAAGGCTGTCATCTCTGTGAGCAGGCACATGAGCTGTTGCTGGATGTTGCTGAGAAAGAACCGCTTGACATCACCTTGCAGGAAATAGGTGATGATGATGATCTCGTGGCGCGCTATGGCATACGTATTCCAGTAGTACAGTTTCCAGATAATTATGAACTGGACTGGCCTTTCAGCCAGTCGGACATTGAGGCCATAATTTCCCGGTAAATCAATAGATAAGCGGGCTTCACAGGAACTTCACTGGCGACGGATAACTCTTACACAAGTAAGCATGTTCGGAGCTCAGGTATGCCCATTAAAACCCTTCAGTTGCTGCTGTTCATTTTTACAGCAGTTCTGCTCAATTCGGCCAAAGCCAACCAGTTTCCACCCGTACCCGGCAAGCGCTACGATGTGGGTGGCTACAGCATACATATGCTTTGCCGCGGCCAAGGCGAACCCACTGTGATTATAGATGCCGGGCTGGGTGATGATTCCACTGACTGGTTTGAGATTCAGAACCGCACTGCGGTAGAAACCCGTGTCTGTGTATTTGACAGACCTGGCTATGGCTGGAGCGATGCCGGCCCGCAGCCTCGTAACAGCCTTCGCATTTCACACGAAATAGAAAAGCTTACCCAAAAAGCCAATATCCCCGGCCCGTATGTTTTGGTGGGTCACTCTTTCGGCGGCTATAACATCCGGGTTTTTGCTGCTCAGAACCCGGGCAAAATCGCAGGTATGGTGCTGGTTGATGCGTCGCATGAAGAGCAATATGAAATTCTGGATATCAAACTGCCAAAGCATTTTGACAGGAAGGGGAATATCCTGGTGCTGCCCAAATTTGAGGACTCTGAATCGGTTCTGAACAAACACCGTGTGCTGCGAGAGCGCGCCTTCCATGCGGCAAGGGCTGAGATATCCTCTCTCTATGAAAGCGCTAAGCAGGTCAAGCAGTACAACGACATCCCGAAAGTCCCACTTATTGTTATCAGCCGAGGTCGTTCCGAATGGATGGGCAGTGAAGCTGCTGAATCACGCGAAAAGGTATGGATGCGTCTGCAGCACGATCTGTGGAAACTGTCGCCCATCAGCCAGCAGATATTCGCCAAACACAGTGGCCATGATATTCACCTTGATGAACCTGGAGTCGTCGTCTCAGCCATCAACGATGTGGTGGCAATGAGCCGGGTTATGAATTGATACTTAAACTGGCTATACTGTGTCCCTTTTGCAGAGCGCAGTAAATGACCATTCAGTACGTCGACAACAGCCAGAGCCTGTCAGATTTATGTCAGCAGCTTGCTGGCAGTCAATGGCTTGCCGTTGATACCGAATTTCATCGTGAGAAGACTTACTACCCAGAGCTGTGCCTGATTCAGGTTGCCAATGATGACATCATCGCCTGCGTTGATCCCCTGGCTGTTGATGATCTCACTCCCCTGCTTGATCTTTTTTACCGTGAGGACATGACCCTGGTGTTTCATGCCGCGCGCCAGGATCTGGAATTATTTTTTCTGCTGCGCGACAGCCTTCCAGCACATGTCTTTGATACCCAACTCGCGGCGACTGTTCTCGGTTATGGTGATCAGATCGGCTACGGTAATCTGGTGAAGCAATGCCTGAATGTAGATCTGGATAAGGCCCATGCGCGAACCGACTGGCGACAAAGGCCCCTATCATCGGAACAACTGGAATATGCAGCTGACGATGTTCGATATCTTCGTTCACTCTACCATCAACTCAATCACAAGCTGACTGAGACCGGTCGCAGAAGCTGGCTAAAAGAAGACTTTGCCGCTTTATCTGCGGTCAAAACCTACCAGGAAGATCCCAACAAGAGCTGGCTTCGCATCAAAGGCGCTGGTCGCCTGAAGCCTGCTCAGCTCGCAGTATTACAACAACTCGGCGCCTGGCGCGAACAACGCGCTGTCAAACACAATCTGCCCAGAAGATGGGTGTTGAAAGATGATGTGATGCTGGATTTGGCCCGATTTGCACCTGCATCAACTGAGGCTATGAAAAAGATCCGGGGATTGGACCAAAGAGATATTGACCGTCACGGTAAAGCCATTCTGGAAGCGATTGAAAAAGGTAAAGCTATACCGAAAGCTGAATGGCCAGTGATCAAACGCCCAACCCCATTAAGCAACCAGCAGGATGCCGTCGTTGATGCCCTGATGGCCTTACTCCGTCAGCGCTGTGACGAACAGAATATTACGCCAGCAGCTGTGGCCAGTCGCAAAGATGTTGAAGCCCTGGTCAGGGGCGAAGATACATCACTTCAACAGGGCTGGCGCCATGAAATCGTTGGACAACAGCTGGAAGATTTTTTGAACGGCAAGCTCAGTCTGAGCGGCTCAACTGAACAACTCGAAATTCAACAAAGGTAAGATTATGTCAGCTTTGATCTGTGGCTCTTTCGCCTATGACAGCATTATGGTTTTCCCAGACCAGTTCAAGAACCATATCCTGCCGGATAAGGTACATATGCTTAACGTCGCTTTTCTGGTTCCAGAGCTGCGTAAAGAGTTCGGTGGCTGTGCCGGCAACATCGCCTACAACCTCAAGTTGCTTGGTGATGAACCGGTTCCCATGGGCACCGTCGGTACTGACTTTGGCCCATACGCCGACTGGATGGACCAGCAAGGCATCAGTCGCAAACATGTTCATGTGAAAGAAGGTCATTACACCGCTCAGGCGTTCATCACCACGGATATGGATGACAACCAAATCACGGCCTTCCACCCCGGTGCCATGAACCTCGCTCATGAGACGCATATCTCAGAAGCTGAAAATATCAAGCTCGCCATTGTGGCCCCGGACGGTCGTGATGGCATGGTGCAACATGCCCAGCAACTGAAACAGGCCGGCATTCCCTTTATCTTCGATCCGGGTCAAGGCCTTCCCATGTTCAATGGCGATGAACTGATGCAATTTGCTGAACAGGCCACCTATATTGCTCTGAATGATTACGAAGCCCAATTATTTATGGACCGTACCGGCCGGCCCGAAGAAGAAATTGCCCGCCATGTTGAAGCTTTGATTATCACCCGGGGTGCTCAGGGGTCACATATCTTCACTGAAGGCAAAAAGATTGAAATTCCCTGCCAGCAAGCAAAAGCGGTGGTTGATCCGACTGGCTGCGGCGATGCCTACCGTGCTGGCTTGTTACACGGCATCATGCATGGTAAAGATTGGGAAGAAACAGGCAGAATCGCAGCGATGATGGGCGCAATTAAAATCGCCCATCATGGTACGCAGAATCATAGTTTAAAAAACGACGGTTAATTACAGTCTATAATGCCAAAATTGTGGGTCGTGTCTGATGATAAGCTTGAAGCTGAGTAGACAGTAGACTGGCCGGTACAACGACCAGCCTGCGGGCCACTAGTCACTTCGACAGTGATTTGAGCCGTGCCTGTCCATGGCGCTGTTACAAAACAAGTAAATGCATCTGATGCTTCCTCGGGATTACAGACTCCTCCACCAGTAATGTTCAACTCTGGAGTACCTTCTCTGGCACTTGGGTAAGTTATACCATCAAATGAGAAGGTTAATGTAATTGGACCAGCACCGGCTGAAATATCTATATCCACACCGTCTGTTTGGACGCCTGGTGAAGGCCGATTTGTTTGCTGAGTCAAGCCATCATTGTCTCGACGCATCACAGATGTGACTAATGGATCAGGATCTGCCTCATCCAACGCTAAGATGAAGCCTCTTGAATAGAGGCCATAATAATCCACAGCTGAGTCAGGGATTGTCGCCACAGCTTCATTTGTCACCGTCACTTTGCTGGTGTCACTAGAAGACCAATCAGAGAGCAGTGTCAAATTCACCTCAGCGAAAGGGATTTTGTCGACCCTGTCAGCATTAGCAGCCGAGCTTACATAATTAGTAAAATCAGTGGGATTAACGGAGCCTGTATCATCATAAACATTGTCAATAAATACGCCCCTGCTTTGAAGTTGTGCACCTGCTCCTTCAGTAAGAGAGACAGGCGATCTTGCAGAAGGCTTAACTGCAGTATCGGGATCTATAATGAAATCCAGAACAAAATCCTCTATGTAATTACTATATGGACTTTGTAATGCCCCTCCGTCGGCCAATTCGCCTCTTTCAATAACTGTCAAATCATATAAATTCCAGTCCTGAAAAACCCTGTAAATACCATCAATCCTTTTCATTCTGCAGGATTCGATATAAGTATCTCCATTAGCCTGAGAGGCAACTGATCCATCTTCTTGGTAATGCAAATGATTTCCACCGGTGGTGCCAGGTACATATACCGGCTTTGTAGCATCATTTACATCATGATGATCACGACAGCAGGTGGTGCATAACTCATCTACAGCATTTACGTTGCCTGTTGGAGTTGCAGTCTCTTTTGAAACTAAATCACCGGGATAGTCATAACGGGAGTTGGTATCAGGGTTCCACCTGACATGTGCAGCTGTGCGGGACACTGAATTTGAAGCACTAAACTGACACTTACAGTCAACAGTGACATATTCTTCAATAGTATCAGCAACAAAATCCAAGTCTGCGATAGGTCCATTGTACGTTGAATAAGTCACAACTTCGAAAGTGACAACAGTATTAGCATCCTGGCCTTGTGAAATAGCATCAGGCAGTGGCTTACTGGTTTGTCTGAACTTATTGCCTCCAGTGTCTACCTGCACGTTGATAACATCTGGCGCAGCCTCGGGCGTATATTCTCCGACCGGTGGCTCTCCACCCTCTTTTGAGGCACCAGACAACGCGATTAGACCTGGGTTTCTGGCATCAATAAATGTTGATAAACTGACTGTTTGCTGTTCTCCCATCTCATCAAACCAAGCCACATTCACGTTGACTAACTTCAGATCACCAGTCACAGTTGATGATGCGAGTGAGGCAGCCGACATAGGTGTATCGAAGACATAGTCCTCCACTTCCCATGTTAGTGTGTAATTTGCGTTTCCCCTTGTAATGACTTTATTAGCCAATAAGTCAACAGTCCCCGCCGGAGCCCCACCTTCATTGTTCTCTATGTGATTGAATGCGAGCTGATTTACAGTCAAAGCAGATGAATCAGTCGATTCGCTCCATGTGTCAGCACTTTTAACATTAGCAAAACTTCGCAGATCATCAATTTTTTCTTGCGCAATGGAAGTGGCAACAGCCCTTTGATTGGCATCACTACTATTTCTTATCAGAGTACCTTGGAGTTTAGAAATGCCGAGAATGCCTAATGCCAGCACTAGAAGCGCTACCATGACTTCAATAAGGCTAAAACCTCTGCTTCTAATTTTGAAATTCATCTGTCAGCCTCCAGCCCACTAAGGCTCAAAATCACGCCAGCTATATTGAACTCTGGTCAAGATATCATTGACACTTGAGTCAGTAACATTAGTAAAAACATCCTCGTCATATACTTGATCATAGGTACCGTTCGTAAGCTCACCATCGACCTCAGCAATAGCTGAGCCATGAAATACTGGACCACCATTTAAAGAAAATGTCCCCAGACCAACCAGAATACCCCAGACTTCAGCGCCACCATTAGTTTTAACTTCGCCCTCCACGACTAAGACGATAGGTTTGTTTCTGCTTCCTATGATTGAGTTTGAATTGATGTTGCAATCACCCTCAACCCAGACTAAAGCTGAACCGGTCAAACCCGCAAAGTCTGTTTGAAGATTACCGCAATTAGGAAGAACCAACCCTTCTGACTCTGCAATCGATTTAATCTCGGTTTTTAATGCGGCAGGGTCATCACCTTCTTCACCAAAAACATACACAAACGGCGAGGATGGGAAATTAGCGGTAGGGTAGGTGACAATATCTATCCCGATGTTATCTTTATCACTCCTGAATCCGGTGCATGAGCATGCCTGCCAGTTAGCTCCCGTTTCACCGTCACCCTTGGTGTCCATACATACACCACCATCACGATAATTTTCGTGGTCACAAGTTTGCCAACTACCTGTAGCTGTGGCCAGAGCATCATCGGTTGACCAGATTGAAATAGGAACACCTGGGCCTCCACCATTCGGATTCGGCACTACTGTGAAACTGCCACTCAAGTTGCCACTTGGCATCATTAGGGGAGGTAATTGACCGGGTACAATAATACTTCTTACTGCATAACTGGCCTGAACCACCGAGCTGGCAGTATTGTCATCCGAGGTGCCAACTCCAATTGCTACTGTTGCACCATCAGCTTTTTTAACGAGAAAGGAATTAATCCCTGCCAATGTGGGTATGTCAGAGGTGATGTCACCACCACTGATTGTACCCAGTACCTGCTCTGCATCCTCAATATTGCAGGGAAACAGAGTAGTGTTGCCAGCACAGCTATTCCAGCCATCCGCTGCGTTACCGCTATGTAAACTGGCATTCTCTCTAAGAAAAGAAGCGGCATATTCCAATCCAGCTTCAGCATTTGAGAATGCTTGTTTATGACGGTATTGATTTGCTGAAATCCTTTGATCCTGTAATCCCACTTGTGCTGCATAGAAGACAACCAAGGTAACGGCAATCAACAACACAACCGAGATAACAAGTACAACCGCACCTTTTTGTGACTGCATCGTCTTCAGACTCAGATCCTTAGCCATAATCATCTCCCATAGCTAGGTGGCATCCTCATTTCTGATTCGGACTGTCTCCCTGAATGTTCTGGATGCCACTCCCGGGTTAAGCTGCCTTTGTCCGGTTACAGTCACATCAAGCCGCCGGATTGTAACTGAGGCGGCTGAAGCAGTATTGTTGGGATCTATATTGAACGCAGTTATCTGAATATTATCTGAGGTTAAATCACGCCAGTTACCAGAGGCAGTGGCACAACCTGTCGTATTCTGATCACTCCATTCAATGGCGCTGGCATTAAGTCTGAAGCCTCTGCTGAGCGTAGCCACTGCAGCACTGGCATCCTCATACGCATACACCACACAGTCCTCACCAGCCGAAACAAAAAGTGTCTGCATCAATGAAGGATCAGCATCAGAATCATAACCATGCCGTTTAAGTTCATCTGACATGAAGTTCATCACTGCTCTCAACTCCTGATTGAGTTGGATCATCTTGATATTTTCAGCGCTGGATTTGATATTGCTGATAAAGATAGTCAGTATCGCTGCAGAGACAAGTAGCGCCAGAATCAGCGCTATCATCATTTCAATGAGGGTCAGACCTTTTTGCTTCAATGCTGACATTCAATTCACCGTGACCAGGCCGATGGGATTGATATTGACCGTCTTGGTCCTGCCATCAGGCAGACTAAAGGTAAAACTTCCTGCACTATCTGGCTCTCCATTCCGGGCATCAAAAAGAATTTCGTTGACCGAGGCATTACTCATCACTACATCGCCATAATCAGAGTCGTCGTATACCTTAATCACACCATCAATTGTACAGGTAGCAGGGTTTGTACAGTCGCAATTGCCCCCCTCATCATCAATGCCGTAGCACCATGCGCCAGCATTAAGCTGAAACTCGACATTAGTGTTTTGTTTGATGGATTCCGAGCGCGCATATTGCAGGGTTGCATAAAGATTATCTGCGGCCCCGACCAGCTTTCTTCCATCCAGAATAGACTTGAAATTAGGCAGAGCAATGGCGGCAATGATGCCCAACACGGTTAATGTGATCATCAATTCAATGAGAGTAAAGCCTTTGTGTTTCACATCCATTTAACTCACTTGCCGCACAGTCTCTATAAAACGATTATAGTCCTGTTGTGTTCATTTATGCCAATATATACTTGTGTTTACTCGTCAGTATTGATTAATACAATAATTGTGATGTAGCTCACACTCAAATTCGGTTTGGGCCGTGACTGACTACAGCAGAGGGTATAAAAATGGAAAAACAGATTACCAAAGGATTTACGTTAATCGAATTAATGATTGTCGTGCTTATTATCGGCATCATTGCTGCCATTGCCCTCCCTGCTTATCAAGGATATGCAGAAAGAGCACGAAGAGCAGATGCCAAAACTAGCCTACTTGAAGTTCAATTAGCTCAAGAAAAATACCGGGCAAATAACCCGACCTACACCACTGATATGACTGATCTGGGCTACACAGGGGCTTCTAATCAACCTTCCAAAGAAGGCTACTACATCCTCGATATTCCATCAGCCGCAAGTGCTGCCTCATACACTCTCACGGCAACACCAACAGGTATTCAAACCGGTGATAACTGTGGCACATTCACGATTACCCATGACAGTAACGGTGAAAGCTATATTGCTGATGGAAACAATGCTGACTGTTGGAATCGCTAGCTCAGCAACTCAAGGGATCACCTGAAGCATTTTCTTCAACGCCATCCTGATCTGAATCCTTAGAGGTTCTCACCCGTGAAGTTTTGCTGATAATAACCGCCCTGGCAAAACGACTGTCTAAATTTACCGGGCACAGGATGAAACTGCCATTGTGTGAACTTGTCAGCCCGTTTTGTCTGAATCGGATGTAATTATTAGATCCGAACGCTGACCAGCTTAGGGTGTATCCATCGATGAGTTGAGCTGAGGTTAATGCTATTTCAGCAGTGTTTTTATGGCCATCTGCATTGTTATCAACAAACATTAACCAGCCATCCGACCAATTACCACCGCAGTTCTGACCATCAAGACTTTTACAAATAGTAACAACCTGATTGTGCTTGACGGCCTCACTTCTGGCCAGTTGTAGCGTACTGACTAATTTGTTGATTTGACCATCCACTTCAATCTCTATCAGCAAGCTTCTGAACGAAGGTAATGCAGTAGCAGAAATGATTGCTAATACGCTGAGCACGATCATCAGTTCGATGACTGTGAATCCATTCCTGTTCATCTTTGAAATCCTTTTCAAATATAAACAATGGTCTTAGCCTGCCAGAATTCAGTTATTGCGGCAATTTGAAGAGAAGGTTAATTCAGAAAATGAGTAACAATTAACAAAAAAATTGCCGCATAGAGTCCAGCAACTACATCATCCAGCATCACACCCAACCCGCCATGTAGTTTTCTGTCTGCCAGACTCACCGGCCAGGGTTTAAGTATGTCGAAGAAGCGAAACAATACAAAGCCGACCAGCATCCACTGCCAGCCAGACGGGGCGAATGTCATCGCAACCAGGTAACCGACAATTTCATCCCAGACGATGCCAGAGGCATCATCCTGTTTCAGCCAGTCGGATGCTTTCTGGCATAGCCAGATCCCGGCAATAAACATCACCAGAACCAGAGCGATATAGGCAGTCAGCGACCAGTTCTGCATCAGCCAGTAAATCGGTAACGCGACTAGTGTACCGAAAGTGCCGGGTGCTTTCGGAGCCAGACCGGCGCCAAAGCCATAAGCGACAAAACAGGCTGGGCGTTTGATTAAGCTTTTAAAGTTCACCTCAGGACCCGAAGTGGTCATAGCCTTTCCTTGCGTCAATATTCATTACTTTCCCACTTTCATCTTCAAGCACCAGGTCTGATCCTGCAGTGATTTCACCAATACAGTGGATATCCAGCCCCAGTTTTTGCAGTGCTTCAACGTTTGATGCTGGCATAGTAAAACAGAGCTCATAATCATCACCGGAGCCCAAAGCCAGAGGCAGACTAATCTGTGGTGGAAGTTTTTTTAGACTGGCTGAGAGTGGCAATTGAGCAACGTTGATGACAGCACCTTTATGGCTGCGTTCAAGTATATGCCCCAGATCGGCCAGTAAACCGTCTGAAATATCGATGGCGGAACTGGCGTAGTCGAGGATTTGTTGCCCAAGCTGATAACGCGGTGTTGGATACTCTAATCGTTGCTGGAGGTATTGCCAGTCAGATTGATCCAGCATTTCAGGCAGCCAGTTTTCCAGACGTTTTTTTAGCGCCGCACCTGCGTCGCCCAATGTGCCACTTACATAAATACGGTCGCCTATATTCGCGCCATCACGACGCATTGCCCGACCTGATGAAACCAGGCCATGAACCTGGATCGATATTGTCAGAGGCCCTCGCGTGGTATCACCACCAACAAGCTGAATATTGGCTGATTCAGCGGCCAGTGCAAGCCCCTCCGTGAAGGCCCTAAGCCAGTCAGAATTCTGTTCCGGAAGTGTTAGCGCCAGTGTAAACCAGGCAGGTTCGGCTCCCATAGCTGCTAAATCGCTCAGGTTTACTGCCAAAGATTTGTAGCCCAGGGCTCTGGGGGCTACATCGGCAAAAAAATGCACGCCTTCCACCAGCGTATCAATCGACACTGCCAATTCTTTACCGGGTGGACATTGCAGCAAGGCGCAATCATCACCAATAGCCAGGCTGACGTCCTGCCGGGTTGGCGTCAGCTTGGAAAAATAATCTTCAATCAGGGAAAATTCAGACAGAGACAAACCGGACTCTCTTTAGAATGGCAATCGACAGTGGCAATTGACTGCCACCGCCGTTCGCTAAGTTTTCTCAGATCAACTCAGAAGCGCTCAGCGTTTTGCCCGAGCTTCTTTTGCAGCCTGATATTCATGAGGTCTGAGGCGGGCGCCCATTTTATCGAGCACACCATTGACATATTTGTGGCCCTGTTCACCACCAAAGGACTTGGCCAGTTCCACCGCCTCATTCAGCACCACGCGATAAGGGATTTCCGGCAGATGCATAAATTCAAATGTGGCCAGTCTCAGCACTGAAATTTCAACTGGATCCACAGCATTGAGATCACGATCAACTGCTTCTGACAGCTCGGCATCGATCTGATCCTGGTATTTGATCGCCCCTTCGATGAGCGTGCTGAAGTATTTTCTGTCGATTTTATCGGCGTATTCTGCCGTGACAAAATCCAGCGCGTCTTTCTGCGGTGCTTCATTATTCACCAGCGCCTGGTACAGTGCCTGGACAGCAGCACGACGGGCTTTGGTGCGGGGTAATCCGGCTGCCATTTAGTTGCCAGCCTCGATTTGACGCAGCACATTAACCATTTCGATCACACCCATCGCAGCTTCGGCGCCTTTGTTACCCGCTTTGGTACCGGCGCGTTCAATGGCCTGCTCAATGGTGTCGACAGTCAGCACACCGAAGGAAACCGGCATATCCAGTTGTAGTGCCAGTTGGCCCAGACCTTTAGAGCATTCACCAGCGACATATTCAAAGTGCGGCGTGCCTCCACGAATGACTGCACCCAGCGCGATAATGGCATCATATTTACCGGTACGGCCCATGCGTTGAACGGCAAGTGGAATTTCTACTGCTCCCGGTACGCGCGCCAGTTCAATATCGCTTTCGCTGGCGCCATGACGAACCAGGCAGTCAATCGCACCTTCAATCAGGTTGTTGACCACAAAATCATTAAAACGACCGGCGACGATACCGACGCGGAGGCCCTTGGCTGAAAAATCACCCGAAAATGTCGTGACATTGCTCATTTTTAAAGATCCAACGCTATAAGATTAAAAGTAATTGTACTCATTTTGTATACGCCCTGCCCGCTGCATTATTTCAGAACCAACGTCGACTTTTCGAGCCGTTCTTGTTACGGGCATGGGGTAAACCATCAGGATCGGCTTTAACCGTAATCCATTCATAAGGCTCCTGATCGATTCTGACTGCCGTCAGGGTCTCGCCCCAGACAGCGCCGCTATCCAGTGAAAACACGTTACCATACTGACCAGTACCTAATGTAGACCAGTGACCAAACACGATCCTGTCCTGTTCACTGGCTCTGCCGGGCATTTCAAACCAGGGCTTTTGATGCAGCGGCTTGTCTTCTGGCGCGCCTTTATATTTCAACGCCAGCCTGCCATCTTCATGGCAGTAGCGCAGTCGTGTGAAACAGTTGGTGATAAACCGCAGTCTATCCCAACCCTTCAAATCCGGTGACCAGCGCTTGGGATTATTGCCATACATATGGGCAAAGAATGCCTGCCAGTTATCCGATTTCAGCACTGATTCCACCTCAGCACTTCGTTCGCGGGCTTCAGAGATCGACCATTCAGGCGGCAGACCGGCGTGTACCATACTGAATTGGAGGACTTCATCGTGATAAAACAACGGCTGCTGACGCAGCCATTGCATGATCTCATCACTGTCACTGGCTTTGAGTACTGGCTCAATTGTGTCCATATGATGCTGGTATTCGACCACTCCCGCGGCATTTGCCAACAGATGTAAGTCGTGGTTACCCAGCACGCTGATACAGCTGTCCCCCAGACTTTTCACAAAGCGCAGCACTTCGAGTGATTTGGGACCGCGGTTGACCAGATCACCGGCCAGCCAGATTTGATCAGATGCTGGATCAAACTGTATTTGATCCAGCATCTTGTTCAACTCGTCATAACAGCCCTGGACATCACCAATCGCAAAGACAGCCATGAAAACAACGTTTAGCGGCGGCGGTAAAGCGGCTCGGGACGAAGCACGGTAGCCTGATAACTCTCTGTGAAGTCATCGAATGCCGACAAGGCATTGGTCAGGCGATTGGGGTTTGCCAGTTCAAAGCTGTTAATGCCGCACTGAGACATGTAGAACAACTGATCCTGCAGCACATCACCCTGTGCCCGGATTTCGCCTTTAAAGCCATAACGCTCACGCAGCAATTTCGCATAGGAATAGCAGCGGCCGTCAGTGAAGACCGGGAACAGCAATACAATCAGAGAAAACCGCGCCAAATCGGGCACGATTTCTTCCAGTGGATCATCGCCGCTCAGGCGCAGGCCCAGACCACCTTCATGATGTTCCAGTGACTCATGTTGCTCCTGCCAGCGTGCCAGTGAGACAGTGATATTGCCTGCAACCAGCTCTGCTTCATCATCGAGATGCAGCCAGTTATCTTCGACAATTTCACGATCTTTAATTATCTGCATAAACACGCTCCTTGAATGGGTCCACACCAACGCGGCGAACCGTCGCCAAGAATGATTCATCTTCATGACGCAAATCGACGTAAGCATCAATCAGATGTGAAACCGTATCAACGACTTCTTCTTTGGGAATCGCTTTACCGAGACGTTCACCGATAGCGGCATCTGCTTCTGAGCTACCACCCAGTGTGAACTGATACCATTCCTCGCCTTTCTTATCGACACCCAAGATGCCGATATGACCGACGCTCTGGTGGGCGCAGCCATTCATACAACCAGAGAACTTGATCTTGATGTCGCCCAGGTCATAGAGGTGATCCAGGTCATCAAAGCGTTCCGCGATTTGCTTGGATAAAGGAATTGAGGTCGCGTTAGCCAGGCCACAGTAATCCAGGCCCGGACAACAGATGATATCGGTCAGCGTGTTAATGTTCGGTGTCGCCAGACCTTCAGCCTGTAATTGCTGCCAGAGTTCATAGAGATCCGCCTGTTTGACATCGGCCAGTACCAGATTCTGTGTGTGAGTAGAGCGGATTTCACCGAAACTGTATTTATCAGCCAGGTCAGCGACGATTTCCAGCTGTTCGGAAGTAATATCTCCCGGTGCCTGACCATGCTTTTTCAATGACACATAGACCGCTTTGTAGCCCGGGACTTTGTGTTCAAAGGTATTCTGCTTGAGCCAGCGAGCGAAGGCTTTATCTTCAGCGAGCTTGGCTTCAAAAGTGGTATCGGCAGCCGCATTACTGTCGTAATCAGGCTCAGTAAAGAAGGCTTTCACGCGATCGATTTCTTTCTGGTCCAGACGTAGCTGATCGCGGATTTGCACCCACTCTGCCTCAACCAGTTCGCGGATGTGATTAATGCCATGCTCACGAACGGTAATCTTGATGCGGGCTTTGAACTTGTTATCACGACGTCCCAGGCGGTTATAAACACGCAGGATCGCTTCCAGGTATGACAGCAGATCTTCTTTTTCCAGGAACGGACGAATCTGCTCACCGATAATCGGGGTACGACCCAGGCCGCCACCGACCAGGACTTCGAAGCCGATCTCACCATCATGGTTTTTAACCAGATGCAGACCGATATCATGAAGTTTGGTCGCTGCACGGTCAGTTTCAGAGCCAATGATCGCAATCTTGAATTTGCGCGGCAGATAGGCAAATTCCGGATGGAAGGTTGACCACTGACGAATGATTTCAGCCCATGGACGGGGATCTTCGATTTCCTCGGCATTGATACCGGCGAACTGGTCTGTCGTCGTGTTACGGATATCATTACCACTGGTTTGAATCGCATGCATCTGCACGGTAGCCAGTTCGGCCAGGATATCAGGCACATCTTCCAGTTTCGGCCAGTTCAGCTGGAAATTGGTACGGGTGGTAAAGTGGACAAAACCTTTGTCATAGCGGCGGGCAATGCCAGCCACTTTACGAACCTGTTTGGAAGACATCAGACCATAAGGTACAGCGATACGCAGCATCGGTGCGTGGATCTGAATGTACAGGCCGTTTGCCAGTCGCAGTGGACGGAATTGATCTTCAGTCAGTTCACCTGCCAGGTAGCGGCGGGTTTGATCGCGGAATTGGGCGACCCGCTGATCCACCATCATCTGATCATACTTATCGTATTGATACATCTAAGCTCTCTAAAACGCTAAATAACCGGACCCACTATTATAAACGGGCAGGTATATAACGGGAAATTATAAATAACTATATTGATATTCATGATTTATCTAAATACCGCGTGGTTACGGGCTTTGACAGGATTTTGCCAGTCTGAATCAAACAGCCATCAATCTGACCAAACTGAACGCAATGCGATTGTCATCACATAAAATTGCTGTATTTGCCAAAACACGACACTAGGCTATCCTGCTCAGAGCTAATAATCCGCCACTGAGTAGTCCAAGAGAAATAGATGCATGTTTAAAAACAAACGTCAGACCCACAGATTCTGGTTGCTGGTCGCTTTCATTATCCTCATATTTGGTGCCAGCCATTACCAGCCAGGGCAGGTCACTGAAGTCGCATCGCCACAGATTGAGGTTGCCTCACTTTATGAGCAGGAAAAAAGCGATGTTCAGATTGAAGTCACTGGGCAGGTCATTCGTATTCTTGAAGACGATAATGACGGCAGTCGTCACCAGCGCTTTATCATTGAAATGGCTGATGGTCATACCCTGCTGGTTGCCCACAATATCGACCTGGCGCCGAGAATAAACGATCTGGAAGTCGGCGATGACGTCACGGTGTATGGTGAATACGAGTGGAACAGTAAAGGCGGCGTGATGCACTGGACACATCATGACCCGGATAACCGCCACCCACACGGCTGGATTCGACATCAGGGTCAGCTTTATCAGTAATATGAGTTCCGCTAAACCACTGAGCTACAGTTTTCCACCTGTTGTAGGCAGCACACCCAAGGTCCTGATACTGGGGTCGATGCCCGGTGTGGCCTCACTTGAGGCGCAGCAGTATTACGCTCATCCGCGTAATGCTTTCTGGCCGATCATGGCAGCGCTGTTTGACATCAATCTGGATTGTTCATATCAGAAACGCTGCCAGATACTGGCAGATAAAGGCGTCGCTGTCTGGGATGTATTGAAAGCCTGTCATCGTCCCGGCAGTCTTGATCAGCATATCGATCCGGCCAGTATTGAGGCCAATGATTTTGAGCAGTTTTTTAGTGTCTACCCGACTATTGAGGCGGTATTCTTTAATGGCGGCAAGTCACAGCAAGTCTTTCAGCGCCATGTTTTGCCAAATTTGCCACAGTCACCTTCCATGACCAGGTTGCCTTCCACCAGTCCGGCCCATGCCTCGCTGAACTTCAATCAAAAGCTGGATGCCTGGAAGGTTATCAAACTCTATTGCTGAGTTTGCTGCTCAATCGCCCGGCGCTGCAATTCAGCCGCTTCAAGCATCTGCTGTTCGGCATCTTGGGCTTTATCCATCGTTTTTAGCTGTTCATCCCATACCGTTTTTTCCGGCACGTCCTGATCACAACCAGCGATAAACATCACTGTTGCCACCAGCAGAATGGTTTTCGGCATAACCCACCTCATAAAAAAGGCAGAGGAATAGTCCTCTGCCTTAGTTTATGCCTCTTGACCGACACTGAGCCAGTGCCGGATAGCTTTGGCTACTTATGAGACCAGATCGAACCTGTCAGCATTCATGACTTTGGTCCATGCATTGACGAAATCTTTAACAAACTTCTCCTCAGCATCATCCTGAGCATAAACCTCAGCATATGAACGCAGAATAGAGTTCGACCCAAATACCAGGTCAAACCGGGTCGCTGTCCACTTCAGTGCATCAGTTTTGCGGTCACGAATCTCATACAGATTGTCTCCCGCCGGTTTCCAGCTATAGGCCATGTCGGTCAGGTTAACGAAAAAGTCATTGCTCAGTTGACCTTCCCGCTCAGTGAACACACCATGTTTGGTGCCGCAAAGTTTGGTTCCAAGCACACGCATGCCGCCAACCAGCACCGTCATTTCAGGTGCTGTCAGGCCCAGTAACTG
>JABURN010000236.1 GCA_014762585.1 Methylophaga sp. | reverse complement strand
CAAGGAAGATATCAAGAAGGTACGCAAAGTGTTGGAGCGGGTGGCGCAGGCCAATCCGCTGTGTCTTGACGAGCCTAAGCCGATCTTTGTGTTTCTGGGCTTTGGCGAATCCTCACTGGATATGCAGTTTTCGGTCTGGGTGAAACGGGAGAAATTCATTGATCTGAAAAACAGCATTCATGAGGAAATCAAGGAAGCCTTTGATGCCGAAGGCATTGAGATTCCGTTCCCGCATCGCTCCCTCTATACCGGCTCGGTAACCGAACCTTTCCCTATCCGGGTGATTACTGATGTTGAGCAGCAGTAAGCGCCCTAGTTGACTGTCAGCCATCCATCATCTGCGCTAATATAGGCGCCTCAGTGATAAGCAGAGGTAAAACGTGAGTAAATTCAGCGGACAGCTGACCAAGATGGCCGTCACCTTGCCGGCCGATAACCGGGCTCAATATGCGATGCGTCTGGGCGATGAACAAATGCCAATGAATGACCTGCTTGGTCAGTCTCTAACCCTCAGATATCAGGGCGAAATTCATTGCCTCAATTGTCAGCGCCTGACCAAAAAAAGCTTCAGCGGTGGCTTCTGCTTTCCCTGTTCACAGCGCCTGGCACAATGCGATATGTGTTTCCTCAAACCCGAGCTGTGCCACTTTGATCAGGGCACTTGCCGAGAACCCGACTGGGGACAGGCTGTTTGTATGCAGGATCATATTGTTTATCTTGCTAACAGTTCCGGCCTGAAAGTCGGTATTACCCGTATTAACCAGGTGCCGACCCGCTGGGTCGATCAGGGCGCGACCCAGGCGCTGCCGATTTTCCGGGTCCGAAGCCGCTATCAGTCCGGGCTGGTGGAGGTGATGTTCAAGAATCATGTTTCCGATCGCACCGACTGGCGCAAAATGCTAAAAGGTGAAGCCGACCCCATTGACCTGGCGGCCGAGCGGGATCGACTGCTAAATGAATGCGAGTCAGAGATTCAGGCCCTGCAACAGCGGTTTGATGACAACAGCATTGCTATTCTGCCGGGCGAGCAGGAGCAGCAGATTATTTATCCGGTCACTGAGTATCCAGTGAAGGTTTCCTCATTTAATTTTGATAAAACGCCCGAAGTGAGTGGTGTCTTAAAGGGGATCAAAGGTCAGTATCTGATTTTCGATAAAGGTGTGATGAATATGCGTAAGTTCAGCGGCTACGAAGTGGAGATGGAGGTCTGATGCTGTATCGACTGATGCGAAGTCTGATGTTCCGGCTGGATGCGGAGAAGTCCCATCATCTGGGAATGGCCGGAATCAATCTGATGGAACTGACCGGCCTGTCCTGGCTGCTGACCCGTAAAATGGCGTCGCGCAAGGTCAAAGTCATGGGGCTGGAGTTTCCTAATGCCGTCGGTCTTGCCGCTGGACTGGATAAAAACGGTGACTATATTGAAGCCATGTCGGCCCTGGGGTTTGGTTTTGTCGAAATCGGCACGGTCACACCGCGGCCGCAACCCGGCAATCCCAAGCCGAGATTATTCCGCGTGCCGGAAGCCGAGGGCATTATTAACCGGATGGGGTTTAATAACCTCGGTGTGGATCACCTGCTGGAACAGGTGAAAGCAGCCAGGACCAAGAGTCTGATAGGCATTAATATCGGCAAAAACTTCGACACGCCGGTTGAGAATGCGGTCGATGATTACCTTATCGGTCTCAATAAGGTCTATCCCTACGCCGATTATGTGACGATTAATATTTCCTCTCCCAACACACCGGGCCTGCGCAGCCTGCAATTCGGTGAATCACTGGATGCTTTACTGACAGCGCTCAAACAGGCGCAAGCGACGCTGGCTGAAGAGCACGGTCGCTATGTGCCGATGGCGGTCAAGGTTGCGCCTGATCTGACGCCGGAAGAAGTCCGGCAACTGGCCGGGACTTTTGCTTCACACCGGATTGATGCGGTGATAGCCACCAATACAACAATGTCCCGTGATGAGGTGGCAGGGCTCAGCAATGCCGAAGAGGCAGGCGGTCTCAGCGGCGCGCCGGTGTTTGAGAAGTCCACCGATATTGTCCGCCAGTTCCGCGAGGCGCTGCCGGAGGACTTGCCGATCATTGCGGCAGGTGGAATCATGTCTGGTGAAGATGCACTGGCAAAACTGAATGCTGGTGCCGCCCTGGTACAGTTATACAGTGGCTTGATATACCGCGGTCCCTTTTTAGTCCGGGAAGTGGTTGAAACAATCGCAAAGAGGAGTTGAAATGGAAACTGCTGCAGGTGGTGTTGTTGGATTCTGGTTAATGAATATTCTTTATGCGGCACTGATCGTCTTCGTCGGTCGTGTTGTGGTGAAGTGGTTGGTCAAGCTGTCACGCAAGCTGATGGTTCGCAGCAATATGGATGCGATGCTGATCAACTTCCTCAGCGTCATTGCCAATGCGGTACTGATGCTGTTTGTGTTGATTGCCGCCCTGGATCAACTGGGTGTCGATACCACTTCCATGATCGCTGTACTCGGTGCCGCGGGTCTGGCTGTAGGTCTGGCGCTGAAAGATTCCTTACAGAATTTTGCCGCCGGCGTGATGCTGGTGATGTTCCGACCGTTCAAAGTCGGTGATTTTGTTGAAGCGGCCGGCACCAGCGGTATTATCGAGCAAATTACGATTTTCAATACCATCATGAGAACTGGTGATAACCGCGAAGTCATCGTGCCCAATGGTCAGATTTATGCCGACACCATCACCAATTATTCGGCGCGTGACACCCGTCGTATCGATATGAGTTTCGGCATTGGTTACGGTGATGACCTGCTGAAAGCCAAGAACCTGCTCAATGAGATTGTCAAAGGTCATCCCAAGGTGCATGCTGATCCTGAGCCGGTGATTCGTGTGGCGGAACTGGCGGACAGCAGTGTTAATTTTGACGTCCGCCCCTGGGTTAATGCCGATGATTACTGGCCGGTACGTTCGGAGCTGATTGAGCAAATTAAGCTCGCCTTTGATGAGAACGGCATTTCAATCCCGTTCCCGCAAATGGATGTGCATTTGAACAAACTGGAAAACTGAAACGCGTAAAAAGGTTTCATCCTCATAGGAGGCCGGTATGAGAATAGCCCTTCTGATTACTGCGGCGCTGCTGACACTGAGCCTCTCAGGCTGTGTCAACAGGGCTTCAGTTGCTTATGGTGATGGTGGTCGTGACTATCGAGGCGGACCGCCTCCTCATGCGCCGGCACATGGCTACAGAGCCAAGTACCGTCATCACAACATGGTTTATGACTCCAGACTCGGTGCCTATGTGGTGCTGGGTTACGATGATCATTATTACAACGACGGCTGGTATTTCCGCTATCACGACGGTTTTTGGCAAATTACTGCCGATTTACGGGATCGGGACTGGCGCGATGTTGATTATTACCGGGTTCCGGAAGGCCTGCGTTACAGTAAACACAGCTACCGTGACCGGGATTATGATGATCGTGGTCGCGCTGATAAAAAAGCACGCGGACGCGGTGATGAAGGTAACGACGATCACCCCGGCAAAGGCCGTGGCCGAGACAAACAGGACTGGGATTAAAAGTTATCCTTCCATTGCCGCAGCGCTGCAAATACCGATTCGTCGTCATCGAGCGGCCGGTCACTGAAGGTCTCGGCGGCAGTTCTGATATTTGGAATATGACTGCGAAGAAAGGGGTTGGTCGCCAGTTCGTCTGCCATTAAAGACGGGATGGTTGCCTGACCCTGCTCCCGCAGCTTTCTGGTCTCTTCCTGCCTTTCCTGCAAAGCCGGGTTGTTGGCTTCCACCGCACTGGCAAAGCGCAAATTAGCCGCGGTGTATTCATGGGCGCAATAGACTTCAGTATCCCCGGGCAGTTGTTTTAATTGCTGTAGCGAGTGAAATAACTGTCTGGCTGTTCCTCCCAATAACCTGCCGCAACCACCGGCAAACAGGGTGTCGCCGCAAAACAGTTTATTTTCAACCAGGTAGCAGATATGTCCCTGGGTATGCCCCGGTGTGTCCAAAACACGGAACAGCGGAAAGTCCGGGTCAATATTTACATCATCCGAGGCCTGCAGTGGATGGGTGACGGCTGGAATTGTCTCACCAGCAGGGCCGAACACCGGCAACTGATATTTTTCCAGTAAAGCGTCGACACCGCCGATATGATCTGCATGATGATGCGTGATCAGAATGGCGGCCGGCTCAAGGTCCTTGTGTTTCAGTGCTTGAAACACCGGGTCGGCATCACCCGGATCGACAATCAATACTTTGCGACTGTTTTCTGCCTGAATCAGCCAGATATAATTATCCTTGAATGCGTTGACGGCATGTACTGTAAGCATAGAACCTCCCGAATGGGACAATAACATGAATCACTCTGACAGCAAGGATATCGAACGCTGGTGGCAAAGCCCGCTGGGACAACAGCTGCTGAAGGTGGAACGAGAGATAGTCAGTCAGCTGGATGAGCCACTGCCGGGCTACTTTTTTCTGCAACTGGGCGGCGGCGAGTCCTGTCTGCCGCTCAGTAACCGCGCCAGCAGTCATTGTCTGGTAGCACCTGAAGGGGATGTTCAGGCTGAGGCAGAATCCCTGCCGTTCAAATCACACAGTATAGACAACCTGTTGTTACTGCATGTTCTGGAGCGTTCGCGAGATCCGCATCAGTTGTTGAGAGAAGCAGAGCGCGTGCTGGCAGCGGATGGTAAATTGATACTTTGTTGTTTTAACCCTTTCAGCCTGTGGGGCCTGCGGCGACTGTTCTCCTGGCAGGACAGCCCGCCCTGGGACGGACATTTTTTCAGTCAGACCCGTATTCGTGACTGGCTGGCGCTACTCAATTTTGAAGTGACCGAGCAGCATAAAGCGATTTACCGACCGCCATTCAGGCATTCGCGCTGGATGCAGGGCAGCCTGTTCATGGAACGCTGGGGGCGACGATTATGGCCCTGGCTGGGTGGGGTTTCTGTTATGGTAGCGGCCAAACGCACCATCCCGCTGACACCGGTCAGGGAAAGCTGGCGCAAACGACGGCTGTTCCCGACCCCGGGCCTGGTCAACAAACCGCTTACTCGAGAACGCAATAATGGATCACGTTGAAATTTTCACTGACGGTGCCTGCAGTGGCAATCCCGGCCCTGGCGGCTGGGGCGCAATATTGCGTGCCAGAGGTACAGAAAAAGAGCTTTCAGGCAGTGAAAAACAGACGACCAATAACCGTATGGAAATGATGGCGGTCATCGCCGCGCTCGAGGCTTTGAAGCGCCCTTGCCGTGTTACCATAACCACTGATTCACAGTACGTCATGAAGGGCATGACTGAATGGCTGCCGGGCTGGAAAGCCAAGAACTGGAAAACAGCCGCCAGAAAGCCGGTCAAAAATGCTGAACTCTGGCAACGGCTGGATAAAGCGATTGCGCCTCATAAGGTGAAATGGGAGTGGGTGCGCGGGCACAACGGTCACCCGGAAAACGAGCGCGCCGATGAATTGGCGGTGGCAGCCAGAGAAAAGCTGGCCGTTTAAACGAGGTTAACGTGGCAGAAACAGTTCAGAAAAGACAGGTCATTCTCGATACCGAAACCACGGGTATCAGTACCGCCGACGACCATCGCATCATCGAAATCGGTTGTGTTGAAATGGTGGGGCGTCGTCTCACCGGCCAGACCTTTCATCAGTACATCAATCCGCAACGCGAGATCGATGACGGTGCGATAGAAGTGCATGGCATCACCAACGAGTTTCTCGCCGACAAACCCCTGTTTGCCGATATTGCCGAAGATTTTCTGCGCTTTATCGAGGGCGCCGAGCTGATTATTCACAATGCCCCCTTCGATGTCGGCTTTATCGATCACGAACTTGCTAAACTCAAGGGCGAGTCCCGTCGTGTTGATACCATTGCCAGTGTGCTCGATACCCTCAAAATGGCGCGTGACAAGCATCCCGGTCAAAAGAACAGCCTGGATGCCCTGTGTAAACGCTATGACGTAGATAACTCAAATCGTGAGCTGCACGGCGCTCTACTTGATGCCGAGATCCTCGCTGATGTCTATCTGGCGATGACCGGTGGTCAGGTGAGTCTGACACTAACGGCAGAAGAGAGAGTTGAGACGGCCAGCAATGACAAAATCGATGTGGAACCTGGACAGATTCAGACTCGTCAGCCCTTGACCGTGCTCAGGGCGACGGATGAAGAACTGGCCGCGCATCAGGCCATGCTGGAGAAGGTCAATGAATCCAGTGGCGGCAACTGCGTCTGGCTGGCACAGGACTGATATCAGCAGATTTCGCCGGTTGGCACGGATTAAAACCCATACTTCCTCCCAGATGGAAGCTGAAAAGCTTCCGCTCATACACGCCCGGTTATCCTGCTCAGCAAAAATAATCCGCGCTAATCCCCGTCATCTGCGGATAAAAAATCTCCTCACCTGAATTTTTCATTCAAATCCGCTTGAAATTGAATTTTTCGTCCCCAAGTTGGGGGTCTGTTACAAGCAAACCGGAATGATGACTCATGAGCAACGAAGAAATCGAAAAGCCTGAAGACAATCAGGAACAGGAAACTGCCAACGATTCAGAACAGCAGGCCCAGCCGGAAGCGGAACAGGATACGGCGAAGCTGCTTGAAGATGCACGTAACAAAGCCGATGAGCATTGGAACGAGCTGTTAATGGCCCGCGCTGATCTGGAAAACATGCGTCGTCGCCACAGCCGTGACCTGGAAAACGCCCACAAGCATGCGCTGGATAAATTCGTCGCTGAGCTCTTGCCTATCTGTGACAGCCTGGAGTTAGGACTGAGCGCAGCACATAAAGAGGAAGCCACGCTGGAAACCGTGCGTGAAGGCATGGATATGACGCTGAAAATGCTGCTTGGCAATATCGGCAAGCTGGGACTGGAGCAAATCAACCCGGAAGGTGAGGCCTTTAACCCAGACCTGCATCAGGCCGTGTCGATGCAGCCTGCCGATGGGGTGGATTCTAACCAGGTCATCAGCGTGATGCAGAAAGGTTATGCCTTTAACGGCCGCGTGATTCGTCCGGCGATGGTAGTGGTTTCACAATAATTCGTTTGGGGCCTTGAAATTGCAGAAATGTCCCCCAAATACACGAACATAGGCTGATAAAGCCAGCAACATATTAAGAATGATGGAGTTTAACTATGGGTAAAATTATTGGTATCGACCTGGGAACGACCAATTCCTGTGTCGCAGTAATGGAAGACGGCAAAGCACGTGTGATTGAGAACAGCGAAGGCGATCGCACAACACCGTCTATCGTTGCCTTCACCAAGGACAACGAAGTACTGGTTGGTCAATCTGCCAAACGTCAGGCCGTGACCAATCCCAAGAACACCTTATACGGTATCAAACGTCTGATCGGTCGTAAGTTCAAAGAGAAAGTCGTTCAGCGTGATATCGACATGGTCCCTTACAAGATTATTGAAGCCGATAATGGCGACGCCTGGGTCTCTGTCAATGACAAGAAAATGGCACCGCCAGAAATTTCTGCCCGCGTTCTGATGAAAATGAAGAAAACCGCGGAAGAATTCCTCGGTGAAGAAGTGACCGAAGCGGTTGTGACTGTACCGGCTTACTTCAACGACTCTCAGCGTCAGGCGACTAAAGACGCAGGTAAGATTGCCGGTCTGGAAGTCAAACGTATCATCAACGAACCGACCGCGGCTGCCTTGGCTTACGGCATGGACAAAAAGCGTGGCGATTCCACTGTCGTGGTTTATGACCTGGGTGGTGGTACTTTCGACGTATCTATCATCGAAATCGCTGATATCGAGGGTGAGCACCAGTTCGAAGTACTGGCCACCAACGGTGACACTTTCCTCGGTGGTGAAGACTTTGACCAACGTATCATCGATTACCTCGTTGATGAGTTCAAGAAAGATCAGGGCGTTGATCTGGGCAAAGACCCGCTGGCACTGCAACGTCTGAAAGATGCGGCGGAAAAAGCCAAGATCGAACTGTCTTCCAGCCAGCAGACCGATATCAACCTGCCATACATCACGGCAGACCAGAGCGGTCCTAAACATATGGAAATCCGCCTGACCCGTGCCAAGCTGGAATCGCTGGTCGAAGACCTGATTACCCGCAGCATGGAACCCTGCAAAATGGCACTGAAAGATGCCGGCTTGTCGACTTCGCAAATCGACGACGTGATTCTGGTCGGTGGTCAGACCCGTATGCCGAAAGTGCAGGAAGCGGTAAAAGACATGTTCGGCAAAGAGCCGCGTAAAGACGTGAATCCGGATGAAGCGGTCGCGCTGGGTGCTTCTATCCAGGCTGCGGTTCTGGCTGGTGATGTCAAAGACGTCCTGCTGCTGGACGTCACTCCGCTGAGCCTGGGTATCGAAACCATGGGCGGTGTGATGACCAAACTGGTTGAGAAAAACACCACCATTCCTACCAAGGCGAACCAGGTATTCTCAACGGCTGAAGACAACCAGCCTGCCGTGACTATTCACGTGCTGCAGGGTGAGCGTGAGATGGCGTCTGCCAACAAGTCTCTGGGCCGTTTTGACCTGGCTGATATCCCGCCGGCGCCACGCGGTGTACCGCAGATCGAAGTGACCTTTAACATCGATGCCAACGGTATCCTGCACGTGTCTGCCAAAGACAAGGCGACCGGTAAGGAACAGTCCATCGTCATTAAGGCTTCCAGCGGTCTGAGCGATGAAGAAGTCGAGCAAATGGTGAAAGATGCGGAAGCCCATGCCGAGGAAGACAAGAAATTCCACGAGCTGGTCACTGCCCGTAATCAGGCTGATGCGCTGATTCATGCGACCAACAAATCGCTGAAAGATCTGGGCGACAAAGTCGAAACCGACGAGAAGGCCAACATCGAGTCTGCCGTTGAAGCGCTGCAGGAAGCCATCAAGGGCGAAGACAAAGACGATATTGAAGCCAAGACCAATGCGCTGAGCGAAGCCTCTGCCAAACTGGCTGAACGTGCCTATGCTGAGAATGCGGAAGCCGGTGCCGGTGAAGGCGCAGCTGATGAGGCGCAGTCTGGTGACGATGTGGTCGATGCCGAGTTCGAAGAAGTCGACGACGACAAGAAGAAGTAATCCTGTAAGTCCGTTGTGGTGATGGGGAGAATAACGTGTCTACCCGAGTAAACATCACCACTGACGGACAGGACTAACAAGACAAACAGGCGTCTGGTCAGACCGGCGCCTGTTTTGTTGTTTTGGGGAAAACAAGAAGCATGGCCAGAAGAGACTATTACGAGATTTTGGGTATCTCGCGAACGGCGACCGAGGCCGAAATCAAAAAAGCCTATCGTCGCATGGCGATGAAGTATCACCCGGACCGTAATCCGGATGATGCTGAAGCCGAAACCAAGTTTAAAGAAGCAAAAGAAGCCTACGAAATTTTATCCGACAGCCAGAAGCGTGCGGCTTATGATCAGTTCGGTCATGAAGGCGTCGATCAGTCTATGGGCAGCGGTTTCGGCCGTGGCGGTGCCGGTGGCTTCAGCGATATTTTCGGTGATGTCTTTAATGATATCTTCGGGGCTGGCGGTGGTCGTCAGCAGGCTTTCCGCGGTGCCGATTTGCGCTACCGTCTGGAACTGTCTCTGGAAGAAGCTGTAGCCGGAACCACGGCTAAAATCCGCATCCCGGTCAATGTCGAATGCGAAAGCTGTGAGGGTAGCGGTGCCAAGAAAGGTACCGAACCGGTTACCTGTACCACCTGTGGCGGTCACGGTCAGGTCCGGATCCAGCAGGGCTTTTTCACTATGCAGCAGGCCTGTCCGCATTGTCGCGGGACCGGCAAGATGATCAAAGAACCGTGCTCAGACTGTCACGGCGAAGGCCTGGTTCAGGAACACAAGACCCTGTCAGTGAAAGTGCCCGCCGGTGTCGATACCGGTGATCGCATCCGTCTGCAGGGCGAAGGTGAAGCCGGCCTGCACGGTGCGCCTGCTGGCGACTTGTTCGTAGAAGTGGCAGTCAAACGTCATGATGTATTCACCCGTGATGGCACCAATCTGTTCTGCGATGTGCCGCTGAGTTTTGTCACTGCGGCGCTGGGCGGTGAGGTCGAAGTACCGACACTGGAAGGCAAAGCCAGCCTCAAAATCCCCGAAGGCACCCAGACCGGTCAGCAGTTCCGAATGCGTGGCAAGGGCGTAACCTCGGTGCGTGGTGGTCCGACTGGTGATCTGTTGTGCCGCGTGATTATTGAAACGCCGGTGAAGCTGTCGAAGAAGCAGAAAGAACTGCTGGAACAGTTTGAGAAGGATATTCAGGGCGGCGGTGAAAAACACAGTCCCAAACATTCTTCCTGGCTGGATGCCGTGAAGCGCTTTTTTGAGTGAGGCCGTTGCCCGCTTGCGGTAAGGGTTCAGGATGGAGATACTTGCCATGCTGAACCCCAGTTAGCAGACAACTGAATATAACGAATAAGGGAAGCTAAATGACAATCAAGATTGCGATCAACGGCGCTGCCGGCCGTATGGGCCGATGCCTGATTCAGGCAGTGGAGCAAACCGAGGGTCTGGAATTAAGCGCAGCCATTGATCGGGCTGACTCTTCGCTGATCGGGGCTGATGCCGGTGAACTGGCCGGGGTCGGCAAGCTCAATGTGGCTTTGAGCAGTGATGTTGATGCGGCGACTAAAGTCTCCGATATTGTTATCGACTTTACCCTGCCGGAAGTGACCATGGCTTTGCTGCCACATTGTGTGGCCAATCAATGCCGTCCGGTGATTGGCACCACCGGTTTCGATGATACTCAGAAACAGGCCATTAGTGAGGCGGCTGAGAAGGTATCTACAATCCTGGCACCGAATATGAGTGTTGGCGTTAACCTGTCATTGAAATTGCTGGATCTGGCAGCGCGCGTGCTGGGTGATGAGGTCGACATTGAAATCGTGGAGGCGCATCACCGTCACAAGGTCGATGCACCTTCCGGCACGGCTTTACGAATGGGTGAGGTCGTGGCCGATGCCTTGGGACGTGATCTGAAACAATGTGCTGTATACGGGCGCGAAGGCCGTACAGGTGAACGTGACCGTAACACCATTGGTTTTGCCACGGTTCGTGCCGGTGATATCGTCGGCGATCACACCGTTATGTTTGCCGGTGAAGGCGAGCGGGTGGAGATTACTCACAAAGCCTCCAGCCGCATGACTTTTGCCTTTGGTGCCATGCGCGCATCCAAGTGGTTGATGCAGCATAATAAAGGCCTGTTTGATATGCAGGATGTACTGGGACTCAAGGACTGATCTGCATGACAGAGACGCCCCTGATTTGCTCTCCCTGGATACTGTCTGCCTCAGCCTGACCCCGGAGTTGCTATTGCGGTTGTACAGAATGGATTTTGTGCTTATATAATCGGGAGCAGTAAGCGTCTAGGAACGGACATGGTAGCGGCAGCAAATATTCTTATTGTCGATGATGTCACCGACAATATTCAGGTGGCAATGAATATTCTTCGTGAGGATAATTACGACTTTTCATTTGCCACCGATGGTCCCAAAGCTCTATCCATGCTGCAAACCGAAGGGGCCGCTTTTGATCTGATTCTGCTCGATATCATGATGCCCGGGATGGATGGCTTTGAAGTCAGCAGACAGATCAAAGCCATGCCCGCCTGGCGCGATGTGCCGATTATTTTCCTGACTGCCCGCACCGATGTTGACTCTATTGCCAACGCTTTTGATGTCGGTGGTGTTGATTATGTTACCAAGCCTTTTCATGGCGCCGAGTTACTGGCCAGAGTCAGGACCCACGTTCAGTTGTTTCAGACCCGTCAATGGCTGGAACAGCAGAATATCGATCTTGAAACCAAGTCTCGCTTCGCTCAGGCACGCCTGTTGTCGGAGTTGGAAGACAGTCAGAAAGAGCTGATCTGGTTACTGACGGAACTGATGGAGTCGACCTCCGACGAAACCGGTAAACATATCCGTCGGGTGTCTGAGATTTCCTCCCTTCTCGCTGTATTACATCCCAGTCTCACCGATGCCGATGCCGACACGCTTTATCATGCATCACCCATGCATGATATCGGCAAGATGACTGTGCCGCATGAAATCCTGCACAAAGCGGGGCGCCTGTCACCGGATGAGTTTGAGATCATGAAACAGCACACCAGTAACGCCTATCGTCTGATGTCCGGTTCCAGACGTCGCCTGATTCAGTCTGCTGCGATCATTGCCCATCAGCATCATGAACGCTGGGATGGCAAAGGCTATCCGCAAGCGCTTAAAGGGTCGGATATTCATATCTACGGACGTATTGTCGCCCTCGCTGACGTGTTTGATGCACTGACCCACAAGCGCTGTTATAAGGAAGCCTGGGAAGCCCGGGAGGCGGTGGATTATATTGTCGCCAATCGAGGCAGTCATTTCGATCCGGAACTGGTGGATTTGTTTACTGCGAATGTGGATAAGTTTCTCGACATCGCACAGTTGACGTGACCCTGTATCCGCGCATCCCAGACCAACAAAGCAGGCAGTGCCGGCTTTTGCTGTTCATTATGGGGTTGCTGGTGGGCTTGATGTGCCCGGTTTCATGGGCGGATGTTCCCAGCTATCAATCACGGATCAGCGTCTCACTCACAGCCGATGAACAACGCTGGCTGGAAACCCATCAGCAAGTGCGGGTGGGAGCGGGACTTGACTGGGCGCCTTTCGACTTTATCAATGAACAGGGCCAGTACCAGGGCGTGACCCGCGACCACCTGGACTTGATAGCTGATAAAACCGGTCTCAAATTCAGTTATCAGACCGGCTATTGGTGGCAGAATCTGGAGCGCTTTCGTCGCGGGCAAGTCGATCTGTTACCGGCGGTGTATAAAACGCCGGCACGACTCAAATTCATGCAGTTCAGCCGCGCGTATCACGAAACGCTGGATTATTTTTTCATTCGCGATGATCTCAACCCGGATTCTTTACAAACTTTGGCGGGCCTGCGGGTTGCTGTGCCCAAAGATGATGCGCATATCCAGCTGATTGAAACGCACTTCCCGGAACTCGAGCTTGTTGAAGTCGACACGCTCGGCAACGCGATAGACGCGGTGCTTGAGGGACGCGCCGATCTGTTGTTCGAAACCTATGCTGTAATGGTCTATGCACTGGATAAACAGGCGATTACGACGATTCAACCGTGGCGCTCGACGCGGGAACTGGGCAGCAGATATATTCATATGGCTACCCGGAAAACGGATCCAATCCTGGCTTCAATTATTCAGAAAGGCCTGGATGCCATTACTATCAGTGAAAAGCGCGTTATTCACGAAAGGTGGTTCAAGCAGCGTTCGACGAATGTCAGCCCCGGACTGACTTTGTCTCAGTCAGATAAAGACTGGCTGGCCGCGAATCCAAGTATTCGTTTCGGTGGTGATCCCAACTGGTTGCCTTATGAAGCCTTCGATAGCGATGGAAACTACATCGGGATTGTGGCCGAGCACCTCAAGTTGATCGCCCAAAAGCTCGGGCTGGATATTATCTATGTGCCGACGGAGAGTTGGTCAGAAACCGTGGCGATGGCCCGTAACGGGTCGATTGATGTGCTGTCGGAAACCAGTGACTCTGAGCTGACCGAGGACTTGGTGTTTACCCAGTCCTATTTATCCAGCCCCGTGGTCGTTGTCATGTCCAACCATGAGAATTATGTCGACAGCATCGATCAAATCCGCGATCAGAATATCGCGGTGATCAGGGATTACGGCTATGTCCCTGCCATCAGCGAGGCTTACCCGGATATTGCGTTTACACAAGTGGCGTCGATTCAGGACGGTTTGACTGCGGTGTCGACCGGCAGAGTGGACGCACTGCTGGCGACATTGGCACAAGCCAGTTATCACATCTCAGAGATGGGCATCAACAACATCCGGATAGTGGGACAGACCGGCTTTAACACCAAGCTGGCATTCGGCATTCAGCCTGATAAAGCGCATCTTGTCTCTTTATTTAATCGTGCGCTGGCAGACATCAGTCAGGCGGAGAAACAGGTGATTCTCGATGCCTGGGGCAAACATAAATTCGTTTCACGGGTCGATTATGGCTTGATCGTACGGATTCTGCTGGTGTTCCTGTTGCTGGCTGTAGTGATCCTATACTGGAACCGCAAACTGGCAAAAGAGGTGCGTTTGCGTAAAGAGGCCGAGGCACAGACTCAGACGCTGCTCGATTATATCCCCTTGCAGGTGGCGGTTACCGGCTATGACGGCAAGATATTCACAGTCAACCCGCAGGCGCTGAGAGATTACAAACTCAGCGCGGAAGAACTGCACAAATTTAATATGCTGGATTTTTATCAGGATAAATCGCAGCGCGATGCGTTGATGGCGGAAATTCGTGAGAAGGGGTACGTCGAACAGAAAATTGTGGCTTTTCGGGGCCTCGACGGCCAGGTACGTTCGATGATGGTATCGATGATTCCGATTCAGTACCAGAAACAAAATGCCTTATTGTCGATTGCCGTCGACATCACCCAGCGGCTTGAGATGGAGCAGGCTTTACGCGAAGCCCGGGACAAGGCGGAGGTGGCGAATCAGGCTAAATCGGCATTCCTGGCTAATATGAGTCATGAAATACGCACGCCGATGAATGCCATTATGGGCTTTACCGAGTTGTTGAGTGCCCGACTGACAGAGCCGGGTCTGAAAAAATACGCTGACACGATTAAGTCGGCGGGTAAGGATCTGCTGCTGTTGATTAACGATATTCTGGATTTGTCGAAAATAGAGGCGGGCAAACTGGACATTGATAAATCGCCTGCCAATCCGCATGGTTTGTTCCAGGAAGTGGCCAATATCTTTGCCCTGAGTCTCAAGCAGAAAGGGGTTGATATGCTGCTGGAGGTGGAGCCGGCTATTCCCGAGAGTCTGATGCTCGACACGGTCAGGCTCCGCCAGGTATTGCTCAACCTTATGGGGAATGCTGTCAAGTTCACCGAGTCTGGCTATGTCAAGTTGCGGGCCTTCACCGAGGAAGAAGACAGCGTTCACAGTCGCCTGAATCTCAAAATCGATGTTGAAGACACGGGCATAGGCATAGCGGAAGCGGACCTGGATAAGATATTCGATGAATTCAACCAGACCAGCAGTCATGATCTCAGCCGCTTTGGCGGTACCGGCCTCGGGCTGGCGATCAGCAGCAGGCTGGTCAGGCTGATGGGCGGCGAATTGACGGTCACCAGTCAGCCCGGGGTTGGCTCAACCTTTACGGTGACGCTCAACCAGGTTGATGTCGCCAGCATCGCAGCGAATGAGCCAGACGAACAGACACAATCTGGCGACCTGAGCCTGCAGTTTCAGCCGGCGACAATCATGGTGGTGGATGATGTCGCCAATAACCGGCAATTGCTGCGCGAGAATTTCCGGGACAGCCCAATCCTAGTTATCGAAGCCAGTAACGGCCTTAATGCGATCGAGCTGCTTGAGACAGAGCCGGTCGATCTGATCCTGATGGATCTCAGAATGCCGGTGATGAGTGGTTATGAAGCCGCTGCCAGAATCAAGGCAGAACGGGATATTCCCATCATCGCTCTGACTGCGTCGGTGATGAAAGAAGATTTTGAGCGGATAAAAAAATCCGATTTCGATGATTATGTCCGTAAGCCGGTCAAGCACAGTGCCCTGTTGGCGGCGCTGGCCCGTTTTCTACCGCACCAGCTGACCGAGTCCATCGCTGTGCCGGAAGCTGAATTGTCACTCTCAGATGCTGAACGCGCCAGTCTGTCCGCAATGCTCCAGCGGCTGGATGATGATGCGGCGACTTGGGAACAGATAAAGTCTGGTAATAACATCGGTGCTATTCAGCGCTTTGCTGAGCAGTTGCTAGAGGCTGGCGAATCACTCCAGTTCCGACCGGTCATTGATTATGCGCAGGCCTTACTGCAGAAACTCGAGATATTCGACATCAATGGCATTAACCATCAACTGGCTGCCTATCCCGATTTACAACAGCAATTGCGTTCAGCACTGGCCAATGAGTCAGATTAATACTGGTTCGCCTTCAACTCCGCCTGACGTGAACCCTCCGGGTCACCGGCACGCAAGCGAATCTTGGCAAGCAATTGCCAGAGCCGGCGCAGCTGATAGGCATTACCCTGAGCGACAGAAACGCCCTTGAGCGCAACCTGTTCGGCCAGATCATAATCCTCCAGTTCCATATGGGTCACGGCCAGGGAGTAATAAACTTCCGGATCTCTTGGGGCGATACGCTGTGCCCGTTGCAGACTACCCTGTGCGGCGCGGTAATCACCGGCATCACGAGATTGTTCAGCATCGCTGAGCAGTGCCACCACGGCGGGACTTTGTTGCGGTTGTGGTGCCGGTGCCGGAGAGGGGCTCGGTGTCGCAGCCGGACCGGAATCAGGTAACGGTGTGGCGACAGCCGGTTCTGATGCAGGCTCCTGCGGTGCCGGTCTGGGCGACGGCCTCGCTTCGGCCTCAGTGCCCCGGTCTTCCACCGGCGCTCTGGGGGCTTGTGATGGCGCTATGCTACAGCCTGCCATCATCGCAACAAAAACACCTGTCATTAGCAGGCGGGGTGAGGATAAGCGCATAATCATTCCTTAGCGAAACCAGTCCTTTATCCAGTCAATTGAGCGGCTGACGGGATCGTCCTGCTCATCTGCCTTGAGATAACATTCCGCTGTCTGTTGTGGTGCTGTGCCACGAATAAACGGCAACTGCCGGGCATCTTCACATTGTGCAGCGGATAAATAACCATTGTCCTTATTCACCCACAGCCATTCAATGTTTTCCGGTGTCGGTGCGTGAAAGCTTTCCAGCGGCTGACTGGCCATAAACTGGGTCCAGGTGCGCAGCGCACCTCCAGAGCCAGTGAATGGTAGCGGTGAATTATCATCCTGACCGAGCCAGACCACTGCAAGGCGGTTATTGCTGAAACCGGCAAACCAGCTGTCACGCTGATCATCGGAGGTACCGGTTTTACCGGCAACATTGATACTGCCGGGCAGGCTGCGGTAAATACTGGCCGCGGTGCCGCTGCGGGCCACTTCCTGCATCGCGGTCTGTAGCAGATAGATATCTTCTGCCGCGACCGTCTGTTTGAGCTGGAACGGATAACTCGACAGGGCATTGCCTTCACTGTCAGTCACTGTGCGAATCGCTCTGGCCGGCATCTGAAAACCGTTGGCGGCGATGGTCTGATACATTGTGGCGACTTCCAGTGGCGACAGACCCTGAGCCCCCAGCAGCAGGGAGGGATAGGGATCCAGCTTACGACGCACGCCCAGCCGGACCATGGTATCGATAACATTCTCGAGACCCACTTCCATACCCAGTCTGGCAGTGGATATATTATAGGAATGAGTCAGGCCCTCTATCAGCGTGACTTCGATGTGGGACTGCTTATCGAAGTTCTGTGGCTTCCAGGTCTGACCGTTCGGATGTGACAGCGACTAAGGTGAATCATCCGGTCGC
>JABURN010000229.1 GCA_014762585.1 Methylophaga sp. | reverse complement strand
CCGTGGTTCAGGCGCCCTATGCCGGCATTGTGACCGAGCGGCTGATTGAGGTGGGTGAAATGGCCAGTCCCGGCCAACTGTTGATGTCGGGTGTTTCACTGGACTCGCTTCGGGTTGTGATTCAGATCCCCCAGCGTCTGCTCGATGACTTGCTGCCGGCCAGGATTGCCAATGTTGAGACTATTGATGGCAAGTCACTCTCAGCAGGCGAGGCCACGCTGGTACCACAGGCTGATCCTGCCAGTCATTCATTCAGCCTTCGAATCCCTCTGTTGGCGCAGGCGGACCATTTGTACCCGGGCAGCAGTGCCAAAGTGAGCCTGGAAGGCCCGGATGAAACCTTATTGCTGGTCCCTGCAGAAGCCGTGGTTCAGCGGGGGGAGGCCAGTGCGGTGTATCTGCTCAAAAACGATGATATTCAGCTTCGTCAGGTTCGGCCGGGCAGGACGGTGGGATCTGAACGCGAGATTCTGGCAGGTCTGCAAGCAGGTGATGTTGTTATCATCGAGCCCACACAGGCCGTCGGCATCATCAAAAACAGTCAGGGTGAATAGAGATGGGGCTGTCAGGAAGGATCGCTGCCTTTTTTCAGGATAATGCACTGACCCCGCTCATTGCTCTGCTGGCGGTTTTGCTGGGTTTGTTTGCCATTCTTGTGACGCCGCGCGAGGAAGAGCCGCAGATTGATGTGACCTTTGCCAATGTCTTTATCGCTTATCCCGGTGCCAGCGCAATCGAGGTGGAAAAGCTGATCGCCACCCCCGCCGAGCAGGTCATCAGTGAAATCGAGGGACTGGAGCATGTCTACTCGGTTTCTAAGCCCGGCATGGCAGTGCTGACCGCGCAGTTTGAAGTGGGTGAACCACGCACCGAAGCGATTGTGCGCCTCTACAATAAAATCTACTCAAACAGTGATTGGCTGCCGGCCGAACTGGGCGTGGCACAACCGATTATCAAACCCAAGGGCATTGATGATGTGCCCATCCTGACTTTGACCCTGTGGCGGGAAGACAAACAGGATGCCTACCAGCTTAAACAGGTCGCTCATGCGCTGGAGGCAGAGCTCAAGCGTATTAAGGGAACCCGTGATATCTACACTATTGGCGGCCCGGACAGTGTCGTCAGTATCACACTGGATCCGGTCAAGTTAGCCAGCTATCACATCGATCCGTCTGACCTTGCCGAGACGCTCACCGCCGCCAATCAATCTGCTGAAGCCGGTAGTGTGGTGCAACACAACCAGACAACTTCAATCCAGGCCGGTGAGTTGATTGTGTCGACACAGACATTGCAGGAACTGATCATCGGCTTAGATGACGGCAAGCCGGTGTATCTCAGTGATGTTGCAACGATAAGTCATGGTCCGGAACAAGCTGAACGCTATGTCTGGTTTGGTAGCGGGCAGGCTGCAGAAGATAAAGGCCTTAGCGCTCAGGGTGAGTTCGATGCCGTGACCCTGGCGATAGCCAAGCAACCGGGCCATAACGCTGCTGATATCGCCGCAGCGGTCCTCGATCAGGTCGAGTCACTACGTGGAGTGATGGTGCCCGATGCGGTGAATATCACCGTCACCCGTAACTATGGGGAAACCGCGAATGACAAGGCGGCAACGCTGATTCATAAATTGATCTTCGTCACCATCGCTGTAGTGGCACTGGTGTTATTGGCGCTGGGCTGGCGGGAGGCGATTATTGTCGGTGTCGCCGTGGTGATCACCCTGTTATTAATGCTGTTTGCATCCTGGGCCTGGGGATTCACCTTGAACCGGGTATCGCTGTTTGCCCTGATTTTCTCGATTGGCATCCTGGTCGATGATGCGATCGTCGTGGTCGAAAACATTCATCGTCATTTACAGCAGGGTGCAAAGTCTTTGCGTGAAGCGATCCCGCTGGCGGTGGATGAAGTCGGACAACCGACGATTCTGGCGACTTTTGCCGTGATTGCCGCCTTGCTGCCGATGGCTTTTGTGTCGGGCCTGATGGGCCCGTATATGAGTCCGATTCCGATTAATGCCAGTATCGGCATGCTTTTGTCTTTGCTGGTGGCCTATATCATTACGCCCTGGATGGTGCTGAGGATGCTGGCCCGGCATCGCCATCATCCGGCGTCGCCTCAGCAAAGCGGCAATGGCTTTTTCCATCGTTTGTTATCCCCCTTTGTGACCTCGCGCCAGGCAGGGGCCTATCGCGGTTTATTGTGGCTGGGTCTGGTTATCCTGATACTGCTGTCAGTGGGACTGGCTGCGGCCAAACTGGTGGTACTGAAAATGCTGCCTTTTGATAATAAATCAGAGCTGCAACTGGTTGTGGATATGCCTGAGAGCACGCCGCTGGAGACTACCGCAGCGGCGGTCAGAGACCTGACGGCTTATCTGCAGCAGGTGCCGGAAGTCATCGACTATCAGGCTTATGTGGGCAGTGCTTCACCGATTAATTTCAACGGGCTGGTGCGTCAGTATTATCTGCGTGATGACTGGCATATGGCTGATGTGCAGGTAAATTTCCGGCATAAATCATTACGTGAGCGCAGCAGTCATGATATTGCCCTGAGTCTGCGCGAGCCGCTGCAAGAGATTGCAGCACAGTGGCAGGCCAATCTGAAATTGGTAGAGGTGCCACCCGGGCCGCCGGTGCAGTCGCCGATTGTGGCTGAAATTTATGGCCTGGATTATGGCGCGCAGTTAGCGACAGCTAAAAAGATTGAACAGGACTTTGCCGCCGTAGACGGTGTGGTCGATATCGATAGCAGCGTGGAAGCAAAGGCGCCACGCAAGGTGATTGATATCGACAGAAATAAAGCGGCGCTTTATGGCCTGAGCCAGCAGCAGATTGTTCAGGCTATCAAGCTGGCGCTCGATGGCGAAGATATCGGCTATCTGCACAATGCTGCGGTGAAATATGCCGTGCCTTTACGCTTGCAGCTCCCCATTGCGGATAAACGTAATCTCGATGCCTTGTTAAATATCAGGCTCAGCAACCAGCAGGGTGAGATGATAAGCCTCGGCGAGGTGGTCACGGTGATTGAAACCACGCATCAGCAGACGATTTATCATAAAGACCTGCAACCGGTGGTTTTCGTCACTGCCGATATGGCCGGCACGGTGGATAGTCCTCTGTACGGGATGTTCAGCATTTATCAGCGCCTGCAGGACAAGGATATTGACCAGCTTTTGTTGTCACCACCGGCACTGGCAATCAAAGACAGCATCAAGTGGGATGGCGAATGGCAGATAACCTATGAAACCTTCCGTGATATGGGCCTCGCCTATGCGGTTGGTATTATCCTGATTTATATTCTGATTGTGGCGCAGTTCCGCTCCTATCTGCTGCCCTTGATTATCATGGTGCCGATTCCGCTGACTATTATCGGGGTGATGCCGGGGCACGCGCTGTTGGGGGCGGAGTTCACCGCGACATCGATGATTGGCATGATTGCGATGGCCGGCATCATTGTGCGCAATTCCATTTTGCTGGTGGATTTTATTCGGGAAGCGATGGACAGTGGCATGCCGGCCGAGCAGGCAGTGATTCAGGCCGCATCGGTGCGGGCCAAACCTATCGCTCTGACAGCGCTGGCTGCGATGCTGGGCGCCTTGTTTATTCTGGATGACCCGATATTCAACGGGCTGGCCGTGGCCTTGCTGTTCGGTATTCTGGTGTCCACTGTGTTGACGCTGGTGGTAATTCCCCTGCTGTATTACAGCTACATCAGGACTAAAGCGACAAACTGATATTCAGTGACATTAGAACTCGCGCAGGCTCATGCCCTCACCGGCCAGCCCCCCCCGCAGCATTTCGGCCTGCCGGTTCAGGGTGTGTTTGACCAGTTGATTCCGGTCTTGCTCATCCATATGGGTGAAGGCCATGCGCAGATGGTAGGGTTTTTCCGGTGGTGCTGACAGAATTTTTTCGCAGGACACCACGGTAGCCAGAGCATGGACGGTGTTGGCCGTTGGCAACAGCTGCATGTGCAATTCGACATGGCCACGGATTTCCACCGGTTCGGCCACCATAAAGGCGATGCCACCACCACTCAGGTTGGCTTCGGTAAGATCATCGGGATTGACCGGGTTGTTGTAGCGTTGGATGCTCTGGGAGACCAGATTGATTTTATCGTCGAGCATGCGAAGCGCTCTGGCGATTTCACGGTCATGATGATTGATTTGATCAACCAGATGACTGAAAGCGTTTTGAATCGCTCTTAACTGGGCTTTTTCGTTGCCCTCATCGTCGTCTGTCGACTGCGCGATGCGCCGCGCGACATTGGCCACGTTTTCTCTCTGTATCACTTTGTAATCAACAACGACCGTGTCATTGATGCGGAAGAATTCCCGTCTGTCGGAACCTGCAAATTGCATCATATTTACCCAATCTTACCCGTCTTGCACGGTTTTATAATAATTATAGTTTTTGTTGATTCATTTCAGAATCAATACACCCTTTATATCATTTTCAGCGGGCTTTGCCAGCTTTATCAGCATAATGACGGACAAGGAAGGGGGTTGACATATTCCCTGAATAATCCGGCGCTTAACAGACCGGGCAGCTGTTACAAATGTTCCGAAGCGAAGTCTGCCAGCCGTGAACGCTCGCCACGCATCAATGTGATGTGGCCACTGTGCTCCCAATATTTAAAATGATCGACAACGTAGGTCAGACCCGATGTGGTCTCGCTCAAATAAGGTGTATCGATCTGCGCGATATTGCCGAGACAGACGATTTTGGTGCCGGGACCGGCACGGGTAATCAGGGTTTTCATCTGTTTTGAGGTCAGATTCTGGGCTTCATCGATAATAATGAAGCGATTGAGGAAGGTGCGGCCACGCATGAAATTCAGCGAACGGATCTTAATCCAGCGCTGTAACAGGTCATTGGTCGCCTGACGACCCCATTCACCCCCCTCGGTTTTGTTCAGCACTTCGAGGTTATCCATCAGTGCGCCCATCCACGGTGTCATTTTTTCTTCCTCGGTACCCGGCAAAAAGCCGATGTCTTCACCGACCGGCACCGTGACCCGGGTCATGATGATTTCACTGTAACGTTTATGCTCGATAGTTTGAGTGAGTGCCGCTGCCAGGGTCAGCAGGGTTTTACCGGTACCGGCCTGGCCCAGCAGGGTGACAAAATCTATATCCGGATCCATCAACAGATTGAGAGCAAAGTTCTGCTCACGGTTACGGGCTGTAATGCCCCAGATGGCATGATTCTCCTTGCGGTAGTCATGCACCAGCTGAATATCGGCACTGTCCTCACTCACCGAGCGCACCACTGCTTCAATAGTACTGGTTTCACCGGGTGAAAAAATCAGTTGATTCGGATGCCAGTCCTTAACGATTTCACCCTCGACTTCATAAAATGTCTGGCCTTCGGCAGTCCAGGATTCGAGACGGTTCAGATCATCCCAAAAGTCCGCAGGCAATTCGGCTGAACCGCGATAGAGCAGATCTACATCATCCAGCACTTTATCGTTGTAGTAGTCCTCAGCGCAGATCCCCAGAACCGTGGCTTTGATTCGTAGGTTGATATCCTTTGAAACCAGAATCACCGTGGCATCAGTGACAGTCTGTTGCAAAGCCACCGCCACACTGAGAATCGCGTTATCGCCCTGGTGGCTGGGTAGTTCCTTGGGAATTTCCCGTTGCATCTGCGTGGTCTGGAAAAACAGGCGGCCGCTGGCATGATGCGTATCGCCGTTATCGACACTGGGTAACGGAATCCCCTGGGTTATGGCATCGCTGTCTTCTGCCTGCAACAACAACTCATCCAGAAAACGGCTGACCTGACGCACATTGCGCGATACTTCCGACAAGCCCTTCTTGCCGCGGTCCAATTCTTCCAGAACCACCATCGGCAGGTAGATATCGTGTTCGTCAAAGCGGAAGATGGCAGTCGGGTCATGCATCAGCACGTTGGTGTCCAGAATGAACAGGCGTCTGCCGGCGGCGGGTCTTTTAATCATCTGCAAGAAGTCCTCTTGTTGATCAGGTGGAGCCTGTCTTGATTATGATCAAAGAGAAGAGGCTTGCAAAGGGCAATTATCATCGCGTGCTTGATTTGCCAGGTGACTGGCTCACAGCGGCTTCACAAGCCGGGATTAAGTGTTAATATGGCAAGTCCCACCTGTCGAAAGACAAAAGTGACAGGGCTGCAGCTTCCCCCAGCGCGACGTTTTCAACTTTTCACAGCCAACTCTTTTTTCCCTAAAGTTTTTTCTCTGGCTTGCTGCCACCCGGGGTTGTTTTTCCGAGTATCACGGAGAAGACAATTCCTGACCGCTACAGGCTGATATGGCAGTTGGTGATGCTGTTTTTTCTGCTGATCAGAAAAAATGTTACCTGCCTTTCCTTCTCAGTTCTCAGGCAAACCGGATTGCGGAAAATGACACTCAGGGAAGGTTTCCTGAGTATCGCTATGAACGCTTGTGAGGCCTTTTAAATCATCATAGTGTGAGTTGCAACAGAGTGATCACATTTCACCGAGACAGTTCAACACAAATTATGAGGTATGCCATGAGCCTGTTCCGAATCTCACTGCCCGTCATGCTGGGGTTTCTATGCCTGTTTTCTGCTGCGCAGGCTGCACCGGCCAATGACGAGCTGATTGGCACCTGGTACAGCGAAAAAAAAGAGCAGGGTGAAACGATGAAATGGTTGACCAGACGCATGCAGGATCAAGGCTATGCGTCGCTGTTTCTGGTCTGTAACGGTGAGAACTTCTCCTGGGTGCGAAAGGAAATCGGGGTCTGGCAAATTGAAGCTGACAAGCTGGTGGAGACCGCCACTTCAATTGAAGACATGAACGGTAAAAAACAGGCGCAGGAAATCACCACTTACACCAACCTGGCTTTGAATGATGACTCCCTGAGCTATGACAAAATCAACAGTGACAAATCCTTCAGTTTTCAGCGGGTCGCAGACGGTTTTCAGATCAGTTGCCAGAAACAGTAAGCATTCATCGCGCTGTTTATATAAATTCGATTGAGTACTGGTGTTATTCCGGTAACACGGCTTTGCCTACCGTGTTGGCATCGGTGGCAAACCAGATGGCATTGGATTTTTCGTCGAATACCATATGCCGGATCGTCATACCGCCTGACGGCACCTCATCAACCGAAATAAACTGCTCAGTCTCAGTATCAAAACCCACAAAGCGATTTGGCTGCACACCGGTCTCGACATACCAGACCCGGTCTTTGTCATCGACAGCGAGCGCGTAAATACCCGCCGCTTCCCCGCCGGGGGTGGCCCATTCTTGCATCGATCGGGATTTCGGATCATAAACGCCGATATGGCCCATGGCATTGTCTCCCCACCAGATACGGCCGTCCGAACTCATGCCGATGCGGCGGATCAGGCTGTCTTCAGTCGGCGTTTTAATGACTTCCAGTGCCATTGTGTGGGGATTGATGGTACCGATGGCATTCTCACCCATAAAGGCGATCCATGGCCGGTCATCGGGACCGACCACCAGACCATAGGGACGCATGTTGTCGCGGGGCAGGGCAATCTTCTCGACTTTGCCGGTTTCTGTGTCGAGCTTGCCGATATAATTTGACCACTGGGCGGTAAACCACAGGTTGCCGTGCGAGGTCCAGCCCATGGTATGCGGGTCCTTGATGCCGTCCGGCATGGGGAACAGCGTGACCTCCCCGCTGTCGGGATCCATTCTGCCGATATGTTTATCCTTGTTACCGGCATACCAGGGAATGCCTTCCTGACTGACCACCACGGTATGCGGGCCGGCGCCGGGGATGTCAAACTTCTTCATTTTGCCGGTTTCCGGGTTGAGTCTGGCGACATAGTTGCCGACCTGACCGACAAACCACACAGTGCCGTCGGGCGAGACATATGGGTCACGGGGGCGGGTGTTTTCCCATGGCACGGTCCACTCTTTGAATTCGAGCAGGGCGGGTAAGGCTTTTTCAGGCTTCTCTGCCTGCACCATTGGCGCGGCGAGCAAGGTGGTCAGTAAGAGGCCGCTCAAGCCCAGGCCCAAGCGCTTTGAAAAAAGCTGAATCAACATAATCTGGCTCCATGCTTCAGTGATACCCAAGGTGGCAGGAATCAGCGCGGATTTACTGCAAAAAGATGATCACACAAGCGATTTCACTGTAAGACGCTTAGATAAATTCTGGCAGATTCTGAAAAAGCAGGATCAGCAATAGTCCCAGAGACACGCACTGCCAGAACAGGACCGGATTTCGGTCAATCAATGGCGGCCGGGCTTTGTTAAGAAACGCTTTGTTGGGATGGTGCAGATCGTAAACAAACTCTGCCACCTCCTGATAACGTCTGTGAGGCTGAATATGAACGGCTTTTTTGATGGTGTCATCAACCCAGAATGGAATGCCCTGTTCTGATTGCAACAGCGAACGATAATTTAGTTTTCTCTGTGCGGCCTCATTGAATGCGCTGGATACGCTTGTGCCATAAGGCAACTCGCCTGTCAGCAGGTGATAGGTCAAAACCCCCAGAGAAAAAATATCGGACTGGGCTGTGCCGGCCTGTCCCAGAAAGTATTCAGATGCCGTGAACTGGGCGGTGCCCAGAATCAACTCGCTTTCCGCCCCGAGTTCCGCCAGTCCGGCGATGCGGGTCGAGCCGTAATCAATAATTTTGATCGTGCCGGTGTTATCGATAAGCACATTATCAGGGCGGATATCCTGATGAATCATTTCCCTGCGATGCATGGCCTGAAGGCCCTTTCCGACCTGTGCCACAATCCGCCGTACCTCATCCAGGGCAGGTTGAGGGTTGTCATGTATCCACTGGCTGAGCGTCTGGCCTTCAATATATTCCGTGACGCTGTATAGCGATTGCCGGGGACGCTGGCTTTCAAAGGCTTTAAGACAGTGCACATTATCCAGTCGTTTTGCGATCCAGTCTTCCATCAGAAAACGCTCGATCGCATCCGGATCGTCTTCCAGATCCGTCGACAGGGTTTTGAGTGCGACCAGGCTGCCTGAATCTATATCCCTGGCCAGAAAAACATGACTTCGGCTGCTGACATAAAGCTCGCGTAACACTTCATAGCCTTCGAACTGCATGCCTGGTGCGAGATCCGGCGGCAGACCCAGTGCGACTTCCTCACCAGGAATCCCTTGTTCGGCCTCTGTGGCAACCGTATCGATACGGATAAGCTGCACAGTCAGGTTATCGTCGCTTCCACCTGCCAGCGCGAGCTCAGTCAAATGTTCTGCGGCCTGTTGCAGATCATCTTGATAAGCTTGAATAACCTCGGTGATTTGCTGTGGGCTGATAAACGCATAGATACCGTCGGTAGCCAGTACAAACAAATCACCATTGTTGAGGGGCACACTGCGGTAGTCATAAAAAAGCCGATGTTCCAGCCCCATTGCCTGCGACAGCACCGGGCCGGTTTCAGGATCATCCTGTCTGTGATCGGTCGTCAGTTGCTGCCAGCCAGCCTTGCTGAAATGGTAGATACGGCTGTCACCGGCATGAAACAGGTGGGCCTGCTTGCCTTTGAAAATGATCCCGCTGAAGGTACAGATATAGCCTTTGTCGCGGTCGTAACGGTATTCGCTGTTGCGGCTGCGCCCGTACAGCCAGGCATTGATTGATTGCAGGACGCGTCCGCCGGCAGTCTTTACGGACCACGATTCGGGCGTTGCATAATAGTCCTGCAGTAAACTCGTGATGGTGACTTCACTGGCTTCCTGGCTGACATCACTGCTGCTGATACCATCGGCAATTGCAGCGATGATACCGCGGCTGATTTTTTCATGCCCTTCAGGTATCAGTACGCCACAGCGATCCTGATTGACGGCTTTAACACCTGCTGAACTATGCTGACCGACAGAAATGGATAAAGCGTTTGACATTGAGTTAGGGACTGAAAGATTTAGCTATTATCATGCCGCATATCAGGCTTTTTGAACATCAAAACGCATGGGAATCAATAAGTAGATGGGCCCTGAGACCTTAATAAGCTTTTTTGCTGCCTCGCTGATGCTGGCTCTGGCTCCGGGGCCGGATAATATTTTTGTGCTTACACATTCCGTACTGCAGGGCAGGCAGGCGGGGCTTGCAGTAGTAATGGGCCTGTGTACCGGCTTACTGGTTCACACCACACTGGTTGCGTTGGGGGTAGCCGCGATTATACAAAGCACTGGCTGGGCGCTGGCGGTCCTGAAAGTTTTTGGCGCAGCCTATTTGCTGTATCTGGCCTGGAAGGCCATCACTGCCAGACCACTGTCTTTAGATGAGGCCAGCGCCTACAAGCCCAGTTTTGTCTGGTCTTACCGCCGCGGCGTCATCATGAATATCAGCAATCCCAAGGTCCTGTTATTTTTTCTGGCGTTTCTGCCACAGTTTGTCAGCCCCCAAGCCGATAACATGACGCAGCAGATTTTATTGCTGGGCGGTTTTTTCATTGTGGCCACCATTCTGGTTTTCGGCGCGATGGCCTTGATGGCCGGTCAGCTGTCGACCCTGTTCAGACGTTCGCCACAGCTTCAGTGTAATTTAAACAAACTCGCCGCATTGGTGTTTATCGGTCTGGCTGTGCATCTGGTGTGCTCTTCATGACTTGCGGGCCAGCAAAAATGGTGAAATAGTTCACGTATCAGCAGGCTTCATGGAATGAAGCTCATTTCGGGTTCATGGACGAGCAATCCTCCTATCTCAGTCTGAAATTCTCATTCCTGAAAACCGAACTGCCGGATCCTCGGAGTTTGGCTGCTGATTTTATTGGTTATTTTCAGGAGAAAAGAGTGAAGATTGGCAGACTGTTTTTAGTTATCGCAATGTCGGGCCTGTTATTTGGTTGCGCATCCGGCGCCAAAGTCGAAAACATGCGTTATACCGAAGTAAGCCACCAGTATGATCGTGCTTTGGAGGCGAATGTTGATGTTAATGACGTGAGTGGCGGTACCGAAACCAATCCGCTGTGGACCTCAGAGATTAGTAATGAAGCTTTCCGTCAGGCAGTCAGGGACAGCCTCTCAGCCCAAGGCTTGCTGGGTGAACAGGGGAATTATGATCTGGCAATTCAACTGCTGGAGGTAAAACAGCCGATCATGGGTTTTGATATGACGGTGACAACTCATATCCGTTATGTCTTGACAGATAAAGCCACCGATGAGGTGGTGATGGATGAAATGATCATCACTCCGCACACGGCGACCATGGGCGATGCTTTTGCGGCAATCAAACGCCTGAGACTGGCCAATGAAGGTTCGGCTAAGAGAAACATCGAATCTCTGATGGACAAGCTGGCGCAGTTGAAAATTGAACCCAGCACCGTCTCACTGGCAGATTAACTGGTGAATTCAAAGCGGATTGGGCATGATGGCCCAGTCCGCTTTTGTATGGGTATAAAGCATGTCAGAAATGCAGCTTAGCGAAATAGTCTGGCACACCGTGGCTTTGATTCCATCCGGTAAAGTAGCAACTTATGGGCAGATAGCCAGACTTTGTGGCTACCCCGGCCATGCCCGCGGCGTCGGCCATATTCTGAAGAAATTACCGGCAGAGACCTCATTGCCCTGGCATCGTGTGATCAATGCCAAGGGGGAGATTGCCCTACCTGTTGGTAGTGACGCTGAGCGATTGCAGCGACAACGGCTGGCATCTGAAGGCGTGCATTTTGATAAGGGCAAAGTCCGGCTACGGATTTATCAATGGGATGGCAGTAGCATCAAATAGACGCCTCAAAATTGGTAACATACGCCTTTAAATCTATGGGCATTCTATGCAAGGTCTCGTGCTGGCCGTTCTGGCCTATTCCATCTGGGGTATTTTCCCGCTCTTTTTCAGCTACCTGAACCATGTATCACCGGTAGAGGTGTTGTCGCACCGGATTATCTGGTCGCTGGTGGCGACTTTCAGCCTGGGATTGATGCTGCAACGCGGCCGATTACTGGTGAAGGCGCTGCAGGATAAAAAGACGCTGATCTGGCTGGGTGTGTCTTCACTGCTGATAGCCGTTAACTGGCTGGTCTATATCTGGGCGGTGGGTCAACACCGGGTGCTGGAAGCGAGTCTGGGTTATTTCATCATGCCGGTGGTCAGTTTGCTGATGGGGCGGTTGATTCTGAAAGAAGCTTTACATCCCCTGCAGGCCTGGGCCGGGGTTTTAGCAGCGGTAGCGGTGCTATGGGAACTGTGGAGTTTTGGCGCCTTGCCCTGGGTCGGCGTGGTGCTGGCCTTTGCTTTTGCTTTTTATGGTCTGATCAGAAAAGTACATCCGATTGACGGCCTTAATGGTCTGACTATCGAGACTTTGTGGTTGCTGCCACTGGCTCTGGGCTTTGTTGGCTGGCAGCTACTGTCTGCAGACAGCCAGATGGGCTTTGGCCTTGATAATACGACCACCACTTTGCTGATAGTGTCAGGCTTTCTGACTGCTCTGCCGCTGGTGTTGTTTGCGATGGCAACCAGTCGTATCAATCTCTCAGTAGTCGGCTTTATTATGTATATCAACCCGACCATCCAGTTTCTGATTGGCGTGTTTGTGCTCAACGAGCATTTCCCACCCGAGCGGATGGTGACCTTTATCCTGGTCTGGATTGCACTGTTTTTATTTGTAGCCGGACTCTGGCAGCAGCTCAGACAAAAACAGTCTCAAACCGCATCGTGATATTTAATTCACCGGTAACGCAGTGGAGTTAATCGGCGATTTCATGACAAAAGAGGTGTGGACACCGGTCACACCCTCGATGCGGGTCAGCTTGTTGAGCAGAAACTGCTGGTAGGAGTCCATATCCCGCACGATGACTTTCAGCAGGTAGTCGGCATCCTGGCCGGTAATCAGATGACACTCCAGTACCTCGGGGTAGCCAGCCAAAGTTGATTCCAGCTTCTCGAAGCGTTCCGGCGTATGCCGGTCCATGCTGATGCCGATAAAGGCCATCAGACTGAGACCCAGTTTTTTGGCATTCAGTAAGGCAACATAACCATCTATCAGGCCGTCCTCTTCCATCTGTCGTACCCGGCGCAGGCAGGGGGAAGGCGATAGTTTGATGGCTTCTGCCAGTTCCTGGTTGGTAATACGCCCGTCTTTTTGCAGGATGTCGAGGATCATCTGATCGTAGCGATCCAGTTTTTCTGACATCTTATATCTCCAATAAAGTAGATTGAAAAATATTATTCCATTTAAATGTAATTTATAGCAATATAATGCTATAAAATTTGATTTTAATGCAATATTGGCAATTTAATTCTACTGCAATCTCTCTATACTATTCTCCATAGCTGAAACCGGTAGCGAATGAGTCATAAGCTCTCGCTGGCACGGGTGCTCCCACATCATCACAAGTGATGGTCGAGGCTCGCAAAAGCTTCCAGTTAACCCGACTGGCAAGGTCAGACGAACGCGAAGGTTTTTCAGCTAACCGAATTTAATGCTTTCAGGAGTCAGAGATGATTACCAACCCAGCTCAGAAGTACCGCCGCTTTGAGCCCATCAAATTAACCGATCGCCAGTGGCCCAATGCGGTGCTGGAACAGCCGCCAATCTGGATGAGCACCGATCTGCGTGATGGTAATCAGGCTCTGATAGACCCGATGTCAGTTGAGACCAAGCTGCGTTATTTCGATGAACTGGTCCGTATCGGCTTCAAGGAAATCGAGGTCGGCTTTCCCTCAGCGTCTGAAACCGACTTCAATGTGGTCCGTCGCCTGATTGAAGAAAACCGTATTCCGGATGATGTCACTATCGAAGTGCTGACCCAGGCGCGCGAAGACTTGATTGCGCGTACTGTTGAGTCGCTCAAAGGTGCTAGACGGGCCATTCTGCATATGTACAACCCGATTTCACCGACGTTCCGTGAAGTGGTTTACCGCACTGACAAGGCCGGCGTGATGGAAATCGCCGAACGTGGCACTCGCTGGGTTAAAGAGATGACCAGCAAACAGCCGGAAACGCAGTGGGTCTACCAGTACTCACCGGAGGTCTTTTCCAGCACCGAAATCGAATTTGCCAAAGAAGTGTGTGATGCGGTGACGGCTATCTGGCAGCCGACGCCTGAAAACAAAATGATTTTGAACCTGCCGGCGACGGTGGAAATGTCGACGCCAAATACCTATGCCGACCAGATTGAGTGGATGCATCGCAACCTCAATCAGCGTGACAGCATCATTTTGAGCGTACATCCGCACAACGATCGCGGTACCGCCGTGGCTGCGGCCGAGTTGGCGGTGATGGCCGGGGCTGATCGGGTGGAAGGCTGTCTGTTCGGTAACGGTGAACGCACGGGCAATGTCGATTTGGTCACCCTGGCATTGAATCTGTATTCACAGGGTATCGATCCAGGGCTGGATTTCAGTCAGATTGATCAAATCCGTCAGATGTATGAAGAAACCACGCAGTTACCGGTACATCCGCGGCATCCTTATGCTGGTGAATTGGTATTCACAGCCTTTTCCGGTTCGCATCAGGACGCAATTAAAAAAGGCTTTGCGGTACAGACGGAAGACAAATTCTGGCAGGTGCCGTATTTACCGATTGATCCCGCCGATTTGAACCGCAGCTATGATGCCGTCGTGCGGGTGAACAGCCAGTCCGGCAAGGGCGGCGTCAGCTTCCTGTTACAGAATGCAGCCGGTTTTGAATTGCCACGGCGTCTGCAGATTGAGTTCAGCCGAATTGTGCAGAAGGTCAGCGATGAAACCAGCAGGGAAGTCGATACTGCCAGCATCGTGAATCTGTTTGAGGCTTCTTATTTGCAGGTCGAAACGCCTTATCGTTATATGAGCAGCCATGTCATTGATGAACAAACCAGTGACGTGGTGACCAGAATAGTTTTAAACCATGATAATCAGCGTGTTGAAGTGGGTGGTCATGGTAATGGTCCTCTGGACGCGGCAGCCAAAGCTATCAGTGAGCACCTGGGGCAGCCCATAACGGTGGCTGATTACCATGAACATGGTATGAGTGCAGGGTCAGATGCAGCGGCAGTCAGCTACGTTGAGGTCAAAGTCGGAGACCGACCCACAAATTTTGGTGTAGGTCAGGACAAGAACATCACCACAGCGGCTATCAAAGCCCTTATCAATGGTATCAACCGTGCTGTGGCGGATGAACGGAAGCACGAAAATAGACTTAAGCAGGCTATTCAGTAACTTTCAGTTCTCATTTAGGAATATCCTCGTGACAGCACTAGGGATAATGCTGAATTTAGACTGAATTTGATTTTAAGTGTCTGAAAAATATATGATTATTGCCATATTTCGGCGTTTGATCTGCTAGCAGATATTGGTTATGGTGTAACCACAACTGATTGAAAATGCTTTTAGTCAGTTATTACTCAATGTTTGAGTAATTAAACAAAGGAGGTCGTTATGTTTAAGCAAGGTTTGCTGACAACACTCGTCTCATTACTGCTGTCAATGACGCCGGCAATGGCTGATCATCATGAGCAAAAACAAGACAGTCACAAAGGCATGGAACACCCTGCACACGAAATGGGTGAAGCAGCTGATGTAGACAGAGAACAACCACTCACCGAGGAATACAGAGAGAACCTGGAAGAAGCCAGGGATACCAAGCATGATCCTCACCCTGCCCATAAAATGGGGACCGAAGATACCCATGTAGGGACTGAACACCCAGCTGATGAAATGGGTGATGCAGTTACATCTGAAAATTATAAAAACGAAGAAAAGAGCGAGAAATACAAGGAAAACCTGGAAGAAGCCAAGGAATCTGAAGGCACTAAACATCCCGCACATGAAATGGGCGAGGGTGAAGAAATGCTCGATAAGCGTGGCAACTAAGATTTTCCGCTTTCAATTCAGCATTTAAGTTTGAGCGCCGCATTTGTTATCAGATGCGGCGCTTTTTTGTGTCAGGTGATGCCAGCACACAATGACAGTCATGGTTCCTGAATAGACAGTCAGTCATCGTGACTGATATGGCGTTAAACTGAACGTATTGAGTTGGGGGAAATATGTCCATGTTGAAAACCACTGCTGTGCTTTTTGTCATCTTGCTATTAAGTGCCTGTGCCAGCTGGTTTCCCAGCTATGAAAAACCGCAGGTCAATATCACCTCTTTTGCGCTGGCACCGGAGTCGACCGGCGTATCGCCCACTTTTCTGATTGGTCTGCAGGTGGTCAATCCCAATCGCAGTGCACTGCCGCTGAAAGGCATGAGCTATTCGGTGGAAGTCGAGGACCAGCGGATCTTAACCGGAGCAGAGCCGAATCTGCCCGAGGTGCCGGGCTACGGCACGGCCGAATTCACCATTAAAGCCTCACCTGACCTGCTGGGCAGTGCCCGGTTGATTAACCAGCTGCTGTCTGGTCAGCGTGAGACTTTACATTACCTGTTCCGTGCCCGTTTTGATGTCGGCCGCTTGCTGCCGTTCATCACACTGGAAGAGGAAGGTGAGTTCGGATTTGGACGAACAGGCAGCGAGAGTAGCAACTGATTCGATGAGTCAGTTCAGAACCCGGCTATGGTATTCTGAGCTCAGGCCGGATATAAGAAACCTATGGATTCAATTAACAGTTTATTTCTGCTCAGCGGTCTGCTGATCGCGCTCAGTATTCTTGCCAGTCGTCTTTCTTCTCTTTTCGGACTTCCTCTGCTGATTATCTTTCTCGCGCTGGGCATGCTGGCCGGTGAGGATGGGCTGCTGGGCATTCGCTTTGATAATTACTCACAGGCCTTTCTTATCGGGCATCTGGCTCTGGCCATGATCCTGCTGGATGGCGGCCTGAGAACCCGGCTTGATACTTTCCGCGTCGGCTTTAAACCGGCCCTCACCATGTCGACATTAGGGGTATTTGTCACCAGTGGCATCGTCGGTCTGATAGCGACCTGGGTGTTTGAATTATCTCTGCTGGAAGGCTTTCTTATCGGGGCGATTGTGGGCTCCACCGATGCCGCGGCAGTATTTTCCATGCTGCGAGGACAGGGCATCAATATCAATGAGCGGGTCGCAGCGACACTGGAAATCGAGTCCGGTACCAATGATCCGATGGCGATTTTCCTGACCCTGCTGCTGATTGAAATGCTGGTGGGAGATTTCCAGACTCCGCTGGATTCGATTCTGTTCTTTGTTCAACAGTTCGGGGTTGGCATTGCGGTGGGGCTCGCTGGCGGCTGGTTGACCAGTCGTATGCTTAAGCGGGTGGAACTGGCACCGGCACTTTATTCTCTGCTGGCACTGGCGATGGGCTTTTCCACTTTTGGATTGGCCAGCGTTCTTGGCGGCAGTGGCTTTCTGGCTATTTATCTATGCGGTCTGCTGATAGGCAATCAGCCCGGACGTCATCTGCAGCATATTCTGCCGGTGCATGATGGTCTGGCCTGGCTGAGCCAGATTGGACTGTTCCTGGTGTTGGGCTTGCTGGTCACGCCATCAGACATGATTCAGTTTGCCTTGCCTTCTTTGCTGATTGCGCTGGCACTGATTTTTGTGGCGAGACAACTGGCAGTGCTGCTGACTGTGACCCCGTTTTTCAAATTTCGTAAGCGAGAGCTGGG